>CAWBFL010000103.1:0-32183 GCA_963787905.1 uncultured Acidobacteriaceae bacterium
CGTCAGACAAAGGCTGAACTTGTTGTCGATCATCTCTTTGGCGCGAAAAATTGCTTCAGAACGCATGGAATCTCCTGTGCTGATACGGCGCACCAGACCGGCTCTCTGATTTCGCGGGTGAATTGTAGCGTCCAGACCAGCGTAACCCGCGCAAACAAACTGAAGCGAGTTATCCGAATGGGGGACTACTTCAGTCTACAGGGCCAGAGCGTCTGTGCCGGTGGCCAGTCGTGCAATCTCTATGGGTTCCGTCGTATACACTGGGCTGCGATCAGCGGAGGCTTCGATGGGGCGGCTTGCGGGTTGGATGCGGGGACCGGTTCTGGCCTTTTGTGCGTTTGCGGCGTTTGGCATAGCGGCACGAGCTCAGTCCAACAGCGGCATCATCGAAGGACTTGTGGCGGATCCGACCGGAGCGGCCATCGCCGGCGCGGAGGTGACCGCCACAAATGTCGATACTGCCTTGCAGGTACTCCGCGCCAGCGACCAATCCGGACACTACAGCATCCCCGTCCCACCCGGCTCCTACATCGTCGAGGTCATCGCCAAGGGCTACCAGCGCCTGTTGCAACAGAATGTCACCGTGCCTTTCTCAGTACAAGCCCACCCTGTCGTATTGAACTCACAGCTCACACCCGGTGGTCCGTGGGGCACACTTCGCCGTATCCCTCCGTGCCTCAATCGGAAAAGCTACCTGCCCCCCGGCGTAGTCATGGGTCCGCTCTTCCGCGATCCGCTCCACGATGGTGCAGCCGATCCGGTCGTCGTCTGGGACCGCGCGGACAAGCAATGGATGATGTTCTATACCAATCGCCGAGCCGACTTGCACGACAACAACGGCGTCACCTGGGTGCACGGAACCCACATCGGCGTGGCGCGATCCTGTGATGGCGGCGAACTCTGGGACTATCTCGGCGAGGCGGACATTCCCCTGCCCGCGCCGGATTACACCCTCTGGGCGCCGGAAGTGATCGACGTGGATGGAACATACCACATGTTCCTGACCGTCGTGCCCGGGACCTTCACCGATTGGCAGCACCCGCGCCACATCCTGCACCTGACCAGCAAAGACCTGTTGCACTGGAAGCCGCTGGAGAATGCACATCTCGAGTCCGAACGGACGATCGATGCTTGCATCTTCCGGCTGCCGGATGGCAACTGGCGGATGTGGTACAAGAACGAGGCGGACAGCTCGAAGGTCTACTTCAGCGACTCGCCTGACCTGGTGCACTGGTCGCCGAAGGGTATCGCCACAACGAACCACGGCGAAGGGCCAGTGGTGTTTCAGTGGCACGGCTCGTACTGGCTCATCAATGACCCGCACACCGGGCTGGCCGTCTTCCGCTCAGACGATCTGACCACTTGGAAGCAACAGCCGGAGAACTTGCTGCGCGTGCCTGGAATGCAGCCAACCGACCGCGCGGTAGGCAACCATCCGGACGTGGTGGTCGACGCCACCGGCCGCGCCTGGCTCTTCTACTTCACCCAGCAGGGCGGTGCCGACGCGGAAGGACATGACCCGGGCTGGGCACGGCGATCGGTACTGCACGTGACCGAGCTCCATGAGAAGGACGGCGTGCTGACGGTGGACCGCAACGCTCCCGCCCATATCCACATGCTGCCCCCGCCGAAGAATAAGAAGAGCGACGTGGCGAAAGCTTGGTAAGGGGACGAGATGACGCTATTGCGAATTTTTCTTGCGGTTATCGCATTTTGCGTGGCTGCGTGGACCCCCCTTGCAGCCCAGAGCACGCTCACGCTCTCGCAGCAGGACATGGAGGCCGCGCAATATTGGTTCTCTAATTACCCCGGCTACGGCGAGAGCCTCTACGATGCGCCAATTGCATTTCCGGACGGTGCACGCGGGTTTGAACTACTCTCGTTTGTCGATCATGCGATGGAGGTCGGTCCTATTCAACCTCACGATGCGCAGTCCGAGATACGAGCGCAGTATTGCAACTCCCGCCTGGTCGCCATCGCACACGCGACCGACCACACAACGGTGCTTGCCTCAAATAAAAAGGCCATCTTTAGTGTCACCCGCTTCACGATTGAAAGGGTTCTGCGCAAGGACGGCCATCTAAAATCCGGAGATCAAATTACCACGATCGAATTTGGCGGAACATTTCGCGACGACAAAGGAGTATTGCTCAGAGTTGAATTCAAGGGCGACACATCCTTCGCGAAGGGCAAGTCCTACCTTCTGTACCTCAGGAAAGTGCACAACGCGACTACCTATTTCCCGGAGGCGGAGAGAATCGAAATTGCCAATGGCCGCCTTTTCTCTAAGGGACGTCTCGGCGATACTATGATTCCGACGACGATCAAGCCGGGTGAGACCTTCGACGAATACTGGAAGGCGTTCCTGGATGACTTCCACGCCCACGGATGCTACGAGTACAAGGACAACAATTATTTCAACGACCTGCCCAACTAGTCGATGATGCGGACGCCGCCGCGACCAACGAGTTCTTCGACTCGGTCGATGAAGAGGCGGTCGGCGTTGACAGCAACATTGTGCGGCTCAAGAACGGCGCAGAATTCACCCGGCTCTTCGAGGTCGAGCAGTACCCTACCCTTGCCGGGAGCGGCCAGGAAGACGGCGTTTAGCTTTTCCAGCAGCGCAACGTCAGGATGGTGTAGCGGAACTTTGATTCGCAGCGATCCCGGTAGCTTGAGTTCCACATCCTCCAGCGCCTGAATGTTCGAGACCGACAGTTTCGGTGCTGAATCATCTTCGCCACGCAGCACGCCACGCACCAGCACCGGAACATCGATCCTCAGCTTCTCGGCCAGTTTCTGGTATGCGCTGGAAAAAGCAATCAGTTCGACGTGGCCGACAGCGTCTTCCAGCGTCGCCTGCGCATACATCTCGCCCGAGCGTTTCGATTTTGCAACCTTGAGTCCAGTGATGACCCCGGCAATTTGTATCTCGTTTTGCGGCTCACTCGAGCCTCGCCGGAAGACCTGCTGCTCGGGTTTCATCTCAGAGGCAGTTGCGGTGTCGACCACTTTGAGGTTCCGCAGCTTCTCGCGGTACTTGTCGAGCGGATGGCCGGAGACGAAGAAACCCAGCACCTCTTTTTCGTTTTGCAGTCGCGTGTGCTCATCCCAGTCAGGTGCAGGCGGCAGAGCCTCGGCTTCGCGGCTGGCGGTTGCGACATCCTCCGCGTCAAAGATGCCGCCGAACAGTCCGCTCTGGCCGGCGGCAGCGTCCTTCTGCGACTTCTGCGCGCGGTCCATCGCCTTGTCGAGTGCGGCAAATACCTGGCCCCTTGGACCGAAGGCGTCCATTGCACCGGACTTGATGAGCGATTCCAGCACGCGCTTGTTGAGCAGCCGCAAGTCGACTTTCTCACAGAACTCCCACAGGCTGGCAAAGCCCTGCCTGCCTTGCGAACGAAGTTCATCGCGGGCGGCGAGGATCGAGACGATGGCATTGTGGCCAACATTCTTGATCGCGGCCAGCCCAAAGCCAATCGCTTCGCCGGCTTCCGCGCGAACCGGGGTGAAGTTGGCGTCCGACATCTGGACGTTGGGCGGCACCACCGGAATGCTCATCTCGCGGCACTCTGAGATGTATTTCACGACGTTTTCCGGCTTGGAGGTTTCGCTGGTCAACAGCGCGGCCATGAATTCGACCGGGTAGTGCGTCTTGAGCCACGCGGTGTGATACGCAAGCAGCGCGTAGGCTGCGGAGTGGGACTTGTTGAAGCCATATCCCGCGAACTTTTCCATCAGGTCGAAGAGGTCGCCTGCTTTATCCTTGGGGATTTGTTTGCCGCGGCACCGGACATGAACCGCTCCCGCTGCTTCGCCATCTCCGCAGGATCTTTCTTGCCCATGGCACGGCGCAGCAGATCAGCTTCGCCCAGCGAGTAACCGGCGACCACATTCGAGATCTGCATCACCTGCTCCTGATAGACGATGACGCCAAGCGTCTCGCGCCAGGAAGGCGCCAATTCCGGAAGCATGTATTCCACGCTGCGACGGCCCCACTTGCGCTCGATGAAGTCGTTGATCATTCCGCCTTCGATCGGGCCCGGTCGGTATAAGGCATTCAAGGCGGTCAGGTCTTCGACGCTGGTGGGTTTGTAGCGGCGCAGCACGTCACGCATACCGCTGGACTCAAACTGGAAGACGCCCGACGTCAGCGCGCGGTGAAAGACCTGCTCGTACGTCTTCTCGTCGTCGAGTGCAATCGTCGACAGATCAAGGTCGACGCCCTGAGTGGATTTGATCAGCTTCAACGCGTCGTCGATAACGGTGAGCGTGGTCAGACCAAGAAAGTCCATCTTGAGCAGCCCCATCTTTTCGATGGACTTCATATCGTACGAGGTGACGATGGCTTCATCTTTCGTCCGCGTGACCGGGACTAATTCGGTGAGCGGCTTAGGCGCGATCACCACGCCGGCGGCGTGGACGCCGGCTCCGCGCACCAGCCCTTCGAGGCGCATCGCGGTGTCGATCAGCTCGCGCACCTTGGGATCTTCGTAGGCAGCGGCGAGCGGGGGCGAGTCTTTGAGTGCGCGATCAATGGTGATACCAATGGTTGCCGGAATTAATTTGGCAACGCGATCAACTTCTCCGTAGGGCATATCGAGCGCGCGGCCAACGTCCTTGATTGCTGCCTTTGCCGCCATCGTATTGAACGTGATAATCTGCGCAACCTGATTCTCGCCGTATTTGTGTTGGACATACTTGATGACCTCGTTGCGGCGATTCATGCAGAAATCGATGTCGATATCGGGCATCGAGACGCGCTCAGGATTCAGGAAGCGCTCGAAGAGCAACTCGTTCTGCAGCGGATCGATGTCGGTGATCTCCATGCAGTACGCGACCAGCGAGCCTGCTGCGGAGCCGCGGCCAGGGCCGACCGGAATGTTCTGCTCGCGCGCGTAGCGGATAAAGTCCCAAACAATCATGAAATAGCCGGGGAATTGTCATCTGCCTGATGCAATTGATCTCGCGGTCGAGCCGGGCGTGGTAGTCCGGGATGGTTTTCCTGAGCAGGCCAGTGGCACGGAGATGTTCGATAGAAGTGGTGAGGCGCTTCTGTAGCCCCTCTCGGCACACCTTTTCGAAGTAGCTGTCCAGTGTCTCGCCTGCGGGAACGTGGAAATTCCGGAAAGGAGAGTCAACCTTTTCAGGTAAGATTGCAGCGTTCCGGGAACTGCATGGTTCGGGTTACAACCTGCGGCGCGTGCGCAAACAACCGTGCCATCTCGTCCGCTGACTTGATATAGAACTCATTGGTGTCGAACTTGAACCGCTTGGGGTCATTCATTGATCCTGCGGTCTGGACGCATAGCAGAATCTCATGGGCGCGGCTGTCGTCGGCGGCAATGTAGTGAGAGTCGTTGGTCGCGATCAAGGGATGTCCAGATCTTTTTCCAGCCGAAACATCGCGTCGCAGACCGTCTTATCCGGGCCGAGCGGTGGTCCTGAATCTCGAGGAAGAAATTACCTGGACCGAAGAGGTCCTCGAAGTACTGCCCTGCAGTCTTCTTCGCCTTGTCGTATTCGCCTGTCGATGACGTGCTCCGAGACTTCCCCCGGCGAGGCATCCGGAGAACCCGATGAGGCCTGCCGAGTGTTTGGAGAGGAAATCCTTGCTCACGCGGGGTTTGCGATAGAAGCCGTGCAGTGCAGCTTCTGATGGTCAGTCGTACCAGGTTGCGGTAGCCCTCTTCGTTCTCGGCCAGCACCAGCAGGTGGTTGTATTTCGGGTCGGGGTCGGGCTCTGGCGGCGATGGTCGTCTTCCTTGCAGATATAGAGCTCGCATCCGAGGATGGGCTTGATTCCTTCTCCTTGGCTGCGTTGAAGAAATGCACGGCGCCGAAGATATTGCCGTGGTCAGTCATAGCAACAGAAGTCTGGCCCAGCGACTGGACGTGGGCGACCAGCTTGTCCACGTCGCACGCGCCGTCGAGCAACGAATAGTCGGTATGCAAATGAAGATGGGTAAACTCAGCAGCCATACAGCCAGTTTAGTTCCGCTGGGAGCGGAGGAAAACGAGGTCCAAATTCGACGACACCCATTGGCGATCCGGAGCTAGAATGTTCGAGACATGGCTGGGCTCTTTCTCATCGACTCCATCCGCCGGGCAGTTCGCGAGCGTGCCCGCAGGAAGCGCGTGCAGACTGCGGCTGGATGGCCGCAGATAACAGCGAAGGTCAATCTCTGGAAGGTCCTGCCCGCAGGCGATGCAGCTGAATCGTTCACCCAGACCGACTACATCGAGGGCGGTTTTTCATTTCTGCTGAACGACGAATATTACGGGGGTTACATACGCAGCGTTGCGATGGGCCGGCGCGAGGCGGAGAAGTTCGCCGTGGGCAGCCCAAGCGTGGTGGTGCGCTACAACCCGGCGAATCCAGACCAGACGGTTGTCCTGGCGGAGGACAATGCGGGTTTGTTTGCGTTTGAGGTAATTTCGGGCTGACTTCACAGCCATCCGAATCTAGGAATTCGCCAGTGCAGTCGCCAGGCCGACGTAAAGATCAACGCAGTCGAGCAGTTCCTTTTTGTTGATCTTCTCGTTGGGCGTGTGGGCAACATGGATGGAGCCGGGACCGAGCAGAAACGGTTCGCCCCAGGCAGTCAGCGACGGAATATCCGTGGCGAATTTGGCGATCATGGTTGGTAAATTGCCGACCCGGCGCATCCGGACACAGGAGAGGTCGAGCGAGTAGCTAACCTCGGCACGGCCGTCAACGACCCGGGTGATCGCTTCTTTCACCTCTTCGGACGCTCCGACGGTGCGGACCAGCAGGTGCGCCTCCGCTTTGTCGGCAATCACGTTGGGCGCGTAACCACCGGAGATGAGGCCGATGTTCAGCGTTGTCGGCCCGATCTCGGGCTCGATCGGAAGCGGCAAGGCGAGAACATCGTGCAGTGCCTCGACCAGTTTGTCGATAGCCGACTCGCCCAGTTCCGGGTAGGCGGAGTGTGCCATGCGGCCATGGGCACGGAGTTCGACGCGCAATGCGCCCTTGGTGGCCAGCGCAAGCCGGTTGTCTGTGGGCTCGCCGTTGATCAGGAAGCGCGAACCCCGGGGATGCAGGTTGGCGACCTTCGCGCCGGCTGAATCGCGTTCCTCGCCGACGACAAAGAGGAGCCCGATCTTGATGCCAGCGTCGCGCAGGCGGTCCGCTGCTGCGACCTGCGCAGCGATGATTCCTTTGGCGTCGCAGGTGCCCCGGCCGTAGAGGAACTCGTCGTCCTCGGTGCAGCCGAAGAAGGGCGGCACAGTGTCCATGTGGGTGGAGAGAACAACGTCCGGTGTCACGCCAGGCATAGCCGCATAGACATTGAAGCGGGCGTCCGAGCCCGCGCCGGGAGTGCGCGCCGGGTCGGGCTGTTCGACCACCATGCGTTCAACGGCATAGCGTTCGATGGTGAGGAAATCGGCCAGAAATGCGCCGGCGCGGCCCTCGTGATAAGAGATGGATTCGATATTGACGAGACGTCGCGTCAGGTCGATGGGGTCGATGGGCATGCAAGTACAGGATAAACCCCGCGTGTTACGAAGCGGCAACCGGAGATGCAGGGCGCGCATTAGACTTGAGAAGATGACGCCAGAAGCTGAGGACGCCGGACCCGTTCCGCGCGCAAATTCGTCGCAGATCCGCTCAATCGACGATCTGCATGGCCCCGTGGGCCGTCTCGAAGCTGTACTGAACACAGGCCGCGACAATGCGCCGTACGCAGCACTGGTATGCCATCCGCACCCGGCGGGCGGTGGAACGATGCATAACAAGGTGGTCTACCACGCAATGAAGGCGCTCTTGTCGTGCGGGCTTCCCGTCCTTCGCTTCAACTTCCGCGGCACCGGCTTGAGCGAGGGCAAGCACGATGCCGGACGCGGCGAGCAGGACGACGTGCGCGCGGCGCTGGATTGGCTGGAAAGGAGCTATGGGCGACCGATTCTGTTCGCCGGTTTCTCGTTCGGATCAGCAGTTGGACTGAGGGCGTGCTGCGGCGATGTGCGGGCCATGGGGCTGATCGGGCTGGGACTGCCCGTGCATGCTGCCGGACGGGATTACACGTATGGTTTTCTACCGAAGTGCACTGCCCCAAAGCTGTTTGTGAGCGGGGACCACGACGAATTTGGCCCACGCGAGGCCCTGACCGCGGTTTGGGAGCGAGCGCCCGAGCCCAAGCGGCTGGTCTGGATCGAGGGAGCGGACCACTTTTTTCAGGGGACTTCTGAATCGCCGACCGCAAAGCTCAACCTCATGCAGATGGAGATCCTTTTGTGGCTCAGAGACACATTCGGGCTCCAAAGTCCGCTGCTCCGGCTTTAGGTTCCGTGCGTTAGCGGTTGCACGCTGCCGTGCGTGGGGATCGAGGAACGCCGCGGCGCACGTACCCGAGCAGGCTCATCTGAAGAAATGATCGGACAGTGCCCGGGATCGCGGCGGAGCCAGTCGAGCACGATGCGATTTGACTCCTCCGGAAATTCTTCAAAGAGGACATGGCCTCCGCCTCGAATGACGTGCACTTCGGAGCGCCGCAGGATGCGCTGAAGCTGGGTGGCCGATCGCAGTTCGACAGCGCAATCCCGATCGCCCCAGAGCAGGAGGGTTGGAACGTCCGCAACAAGTGGCAGGACGCGCTCGAGTCTTGCCATATTGGCAAACCAGCCCTGAACGATTGTGAGGATGTGCTGCATTGTGCCGGGAACTCGTAAATCTTCGATGTAGCCTTGCAGGCAGCCGTCGGGGATGCGGGACGGGTCGCCGTAGACGCGGTTGAGTCCGGCCTGCTGGAGCCGAGCCGGCAGATATGGGCCGATTTTGGCGACTAATCTGCCGATACGCGTGCTAAAGATGCGGACCAGCCGGTCGGCCGGATGACTGTAGGGATTCGCAGGCGCGAACAGGATTAGCCGGCGGACGCGCTCCGGGTGACGAGCGGCGAGCATCAGGGCGACCGCTCCGCCATGCGAGTGGCCGGCGATGTCCGCCTGGGTGAGGTTGAGCGCGTCCATGGCTGCTGCGAGCCGGTCGGCGGTAGCCTCGAGGCTGGCGTCGAGGGAATCGACCCGTTGCGATTTACCCATATTCAGCTGGTCAATTGCGTAAATGCTCGCGTGCGGGGCCAGCGAGTCGATGGACTTTTTCCAGTTGGCAGCGGCCCCGACCAGGCCGTGAACGAGGAGCAAAGGTGGACCGTCTCCGGCGCGCAAAACATGCATCCGGGCTCCCAGAACATTGATGGCTTTATCTTGATACTTCGGGACCATCGGCAGCATGGAGCAATTCCCTCTTTCGCACGGGGCAACTGGCCTCGACGACTCTCGACAAATGTGAATTCTGTGGGCGAATAACAAAGACATTCCAGCCGTGTCCCATAGGGACCCAGCAACGCTCAAATACCACTCTTCGATGTTACAGCAAGGTGAATCGAGCGGAGGATTCTTACGGAATCTGGAGGGGGCGGAGGCCGTTCAGGCGGAACAGGCCTGGCGGGTAGCCATCCGGGGAGTGTTGTCCGCTGAAGACAAAACGAAGGAAGAAACCGGCGGCGACGCTCGAGTAGTTATTGGTATTGCTGGCGGCGAGATAGCCACCGCCGTACCAGTGGCCGGCGAAGCGGTAAGAAGCTTCGGCGTTGACGGCGTAGCTGAAGGCAGTGGTGTCCTGGAGGGGGTACTCGCCGCAGTTGTAGGAAGGAGTTTGCGCCTGCGTGCAGGGTATACCGTTCGAGGGTACAAAGCTCGCCTGAAGCGCCGGATCCAGCGGGTAGAATGGCGCCACATCCTGCTCGAAGGTTTGCACGCCGACATCCCCGGAGACCACGTAATGGAAGTTCGACTTGTAATGGCCGTTGAAGATGAGAGGCATCGTCGCGCGAACGTAGGTGCCGGGGCTGAAGTATCCGCCCTGACCGTAGCTGAGGCCGACCTCGTTGTGCTGATAGTGCATCCCGTCAACGTCCAAACCAAGGGTGAGGCTGCCGTAGCCCGGCCAGTTGTGGAGGCGGAAGGCTGCGCCGGTGTTGCCGCGGAACGTGGTGTTGGAGAGGACGTGGCGGCCGGTGAGCTCACCGCCGTCGCCAGAGAGATAGAATCTGGCGCTGGAGCCGCCGAGGTCAAGCCGGAGACCTCCAGTTGTGGAAATCACGCCGCCCCATATGGTCCCCGGGGTCGCAGTGGCGGGATCGCGGAGTCCGGCGTAGGAGAGCTGCGTGTCCTTGACTGGCTCACGCTCAGCGAAGAGCGAAAGGTGGTTGCCGAGGGCGGTGAAGTGGAAACGGCCGGTAAGGTTGTGGACAAGGAATTCGTAGGGCGTGTAGCCGGCGGCTACGCCAATGTTTCTGGTGGCCAGCTGCAGTTCCCCACCGATGCCGTCGGAGTATTGCTGCCCGGGAGCGACTGAAGCATTGGCAGGAAGTGTGCCGAGATATGGAACGTAACTGGTGGTGAAGCCGGCGGTATTCAGCTGCCCGGAGGTGATAAAGACCGGAAGCGCAACCGCGGTGAGACGTACCGAGCGACCGATAATAGCTGATGCCTCGACGGACGATTCCACTCCGTAGACCCGATCGAGCCCCGGGGTTCCGCTGCGGTACAGGCCGATGCCGGTCGCGCCGAGCCAGCCACTGTAAGAACCTTCCAGTCCGGCGAGTTCCCCTTCGGCCTGCTGGCGGACCGTCATCGGCATGGGAGCCTGAGAGCCAAAGGAGCCGCGCAGCGCAGGCAGGTTGTGGGCGCGCAACTCAGCGTCGGTGGGCGGAGCGGCCAAGGGATAGGCAGGTCCAACCAGTGGGTACGGCTGAGGAACCGTGGGAGAAACGGGGACCGCGGTGGTCGCGGTGGGTTGCGGCGCGGCAGGCGCTGGCGGGGCGGCGATAGCTGCGACCGGTGCCGGTGCCGGTGTTGCGGGCGCGGAGGCAGCCGGGGCAGTCGCGGGGGGACGAGGAACCAGGCGTGAGCGCGCCGGCGTGGTAGCAGGCGCGGATGGCTCAGGCGGAGTGCGTGGCTGCGGATACTGCTGCGCGCCGGTCGAGGGGATATTACCAAACTGGCCTCCGGGACCCGAGGGCGGCTGAGTAACCTGCGGACTTCCCTGGTTCTGCGCCAGGAGTTGGGGCGTGGTGGTGTAGTTCGCGTTTTGCGTAGTTGCCGTGATGGTGTCCTCGGAGGGAGGGTGGCTTTGCCCGGTTCTGGACGCGGCCTCCTCTTGGAGGCGACGGATTCGTTCGGCACGAGCGGCCGCAACCTCGGGCTCGTTGGCGGCTGCCTGGTTGGCGCGGGCACTGGGAGCGTACCGCTCCGTCGGGAGCACGTCAGTCATATCGGTTTGCTGCTGCACCGGAGGCGGAGTGCTATTGCCGAGTTGAACGGCAAGCACCGACCGACCGGTGACCCCTTTGTCCGGAGTTGCGACTGCCGAAGCCGGGGCCGGGGGTGCGATATACGCGACATAGGACCGTAGACTTCTCCGCCGGAAGCGGCCGGCTGCGGGTCGGGAGGCGGTTGAGCCGCAGCCTGTTCGCTGAGCTGCGCGACCTGCTGCTCTGGTAGGCCTCGGGAGTGGCAACATCCGTGGGGGCTGGTGTTGGACGACCCAGCGCCTGCGAGGTTGCATTGTGGACTGCGGATGCAACATCTACCTGGCTGGAGACGGGAGCTGCCGCTGCGGCACTGCTCGGATGAGAGCCATCCGGTACCGCGTTCTGCCGAGCCTTGCCGGTGGGGTTCGACATGTATGGCGGAACCAGGCGGGAGGTGCCGTCGTAGGGCGGCAGCGGGGCTTGGCTCCCGTAGCTCGGCAGATAGGGCTGAGCCGGCGCGGCGGGTATGATCGATGGCAAATCTCCTGCATCCGGAGAGAGCAGGATGGAAATGTCCTGCGGTTGGCTTTCGCTGGGCAGGCTCTGCGGGGCGGAGGCAGCAGGAAGCCCCAACTCAGCGGTGAGTTTGGAGGCGGGAGTGACGGGCGGCATCGCCTTCAGCGAGGCACGGTAGTACTTGATGGCGCGGGCGGTGTCTCCGCGGGCCTGCTCAAACCTGGCGCCAAGGATGAGAATCTGGGGGTCGGACGGGAAGCCAGCCAGGGCGTAGCGCAACCAAATCTCCGCGTCCTTGTTGTCGCCGGCAGCGAGCGCCGAACTGATAGCGCCCTGATAGTCGGCAGCGCTGGCCGAAGCCATATTCTGCGAGCGATAGATGAGGACGGCTTGATGGGGCTGACCCGCTTGCGCGTAACCGATGGCCAATGCCTTGATGGCCGTAAGATTGTCCGGGAAGGCGTGCGTGGCAGCGTTCAGAATGGCGAGAGCACGGCGCGAGTTTCCTGCCGCCGCGGCCTGATTGGCGCGGCGCACAGCCCAGTTGGTCCAGATCGTCTGCACCGTGCGGCGCTGGTCAGGCGAGAGGTCGGGGCGCCCGCCAATCTCCATCAGCTGGCGATAGAGATCGGCATCTTCAACTCCGTTGAAGAGCGCCCAGGCGTTCTGAATCTCGACGTCGGCAGGTGGCGACTTGCGTTGGGCAACGTAATCCTGCTCCACGCGGCTCAGGAACGGCGCGGCTTCGCGGGAGCGACCGAGAGCTTCATACACGGATGCCATGGTCTGCAAATAGGCCGGGTTGGCTTCCAGCTGAGCGCGCACCAGAGCAGGAACGGTCTTAAGCTGATCCACCGCCTCCTTGTCGTGGCCGGTGGCATGCAGCGCGGAGAGCAGGCCGCACCACGCGTCTGCGCGGTCAGGGTTGTCGCGGATGACCTGCTGATAGATAGGGTAGGCAATCTGCGGACTGCCTTGCTGGACGTAGACATCGGCGAGTTGCATCAGAACTGCAGGCGCGGGCCTCTGATTCGCATCGGTCTGCTGCGTTACGGCGGTCTGCAGGAGTTGCTGGGCCTCATCCAGCTTCTTTTCGGATTGGTAGATGGAAGCAACCGTCACCTCGAAGGCTACGTCGCGCATGGCTGCCGCGTAGCTGGGTGGAGGCATGCCCTCGACTGTCTTCAGCGCGTCGTCATCGTGGCCGAGGGCGTGTTGCACCTGCGCAAGGCCCTGCCAAGCAGCGGTGTTTCCATGGTCGTCAGCCACCACCTGCGCGTAGAGCACAGCAGCCTGGTCAAGGCGATTTGCGGCAACCAGGAGGACCGCCAACTGGAGCTCGATTGCAGACTTCAGCGGCCTGGCGTCTGCAGTAAAGGGCAGCTTCAACGCGGATTCGAGCGTCTTCTGCGCATCGGCCGTCTGACCGACCGCGGAGTACGCAGAGGCGAGCGACAGGAGAAATAGCGGATCCCCGGCGAGTTGAGATTGCACCGCGGCGGGAAATCGCTTGGCGGTAGCAAGCCCAAGCGGCGCGTTGCCGGCCTGAACCTGCGCGATGAAGAGTCCGCGCCAGCCCAGCGCTGAAGTGGCATCGGCAGCAATCGCGCGCTCGAACAACGGCATGGCGGCAGCCGGTTGTTGCGCCTTCGCCAGGGTGCCGGCCAGTCCTTCGAGCGCATCCGGACTGGTGGGGCGGAGATCGACGGCGGCCTGATAACGTTTCTCCGCAGTGGTGAGGTCGTTGTCGTTGAGCGCGCGCTGCCCTTCGCCCATGACGAACCAGAAGCGCGCGGTATCCAGAGCCGACGCCAGCCCCTTGTCGTTGGGGTTGCCCTGTCTTGCCTGCTCGAGGAAGCCGATGGCGCCGGAGAAGTTGCCCTGTTGCATGCGGACATATCCCATCCCGGCGAGCGCCTTCGAATTCTGCGGGTCGGAGGCGATGATTGCCTTGAAGCGGGTCTCGGCTTCGTCAATGCGATTCGCATTGAGCGCCTCGTACGCAGCCATTTCCGCGGCTCGAGCTGCGGCGCCATCTGCACTCACAGCCGGGGGTGAGTTTCGTGGGGGAGTTGATTCGGTCGCAGGCGGAACATCTGCCGGTGCAGGCACTGGGGTAGCTGCCAGCATCGGCGCCGCACCCGGCGCTTCTGGGGTGACGGAAACGGGTGCCGCGGCGGCATTTGGATTTGGCTTTGACGCGGCCGGGGGGGTCTTGAGCGCGGCGGCGAGTTGGGGGTCGTTGTGGGTTGCCAGGTACGCGCGAATGACCGGCGTCATGGCCGGATTAGCCGCATCCCACAATAGCGACTGGCGCAGCGCCTCGGCTGCCTTGGGATCGTTGGGGAAGCTCTGAAGGTACTCGCGACCCTCCTGCCGCGTGGCCGGGTCATAGGTCAATACGCGCCCCAGTGCGATGCGGTATTGCGTGTTGCTGGGGTCTTGGTCGAGCAGACCGCGCAATCCGGAGATTGCATGGGGACGGCCGTCCTCGGTTGCGGCTTCAGTCTCGTAATAGGCGAGCGCCCAGTTGCCGGGCGGCGGGTGGGTACCGTAAACGCGACGGTAGATTGCCATCGCGGCCGCGTACTTGCCCGCCTCGGCCAGCTTGGCGGCCTGTTGCAGTTGGGTCTTCTGGTCTTGCGGCGCACCCAGGTTTTCGACGCGGGCGATGTTCGGATCGTTCGGATCGATTGCACGCAACCGCTCGAGATAACTATTCGAGAGCGTTGGACTGCCGTTGAGTTTGGCCGCTCTCGCCAGACCGCCCAGCGCCTCGGTATTCTTCGGATCCGTAAGCAGCACTTGCTGCCATGTCTGTTCGGCGAGGTCCATCCGGCCACGCAGTTCAAATGCATGCGCCTTGTCCAGCAGGGAGCGCGTGATGGATTGGGGGGCAGTTGCCGCGGCTGGCACCGCCTGTGCCGTGATGCGGGCCGAAGGCGCAGCCAGTGCCATGCCTCCAAGCACAACAGCAGGGGCCCAGAGCCGGATTCCACACGCTTTGATCATCATTGTCGTCTGTGCGCTGCCGGACACCAGCAGGAACCAAGATTGCCACTACCGCTATACCAGAAGACTACCGCTTTTCGCGGTGCCTGTATCGACGTTTTGGCCCTCCCGGCACAACAACTTGAGGATTTCTGGGGACGATTTAGAAATACTTGAAGATGGCCAGCACTGGACCGGGTCCCGAGCCCTCTAAATGGCTGCAGTGGCCACGCGGAGGAGCCGGACGCGGCGATCGCGTGGTCGGTCCCTTGGGCTCTTTGCGGGTGGAGGAATTGGTTTGTCTTTGCCGGGTTACTCTTCGCCCTGCAAGCGCAACCGGGCTTGCCGCCGCAGCCTCGCCTGAATCAGCACTGCCATCAGAAAGCATAGGATCACCGTCACGATCGCAATCAACCAGGGGAACTCCTGGAGGAGCAGGGTCACGCGCGTATATGCGGAGATGTCTCCTGCCCGGTAAAAACTGTTTCCGATCCGATAGGAGGAGAATTGCGCGTCGTGGAGCACGCTGACCGATTGGGAGATATCCGATGATTGCGAATGGGTCAGTAAGGCCGAGAGAAGATTGGGAATTGCGGCCTGGTCGCGCAGCAGCACCAGCACGACTGAGCGGCTCGAACCGCGGGGCCATTCGATGCCTTCAATCAGCGCATCGGGCAAGTCGCCAGCGGTGTTGAGTTGCCCTGCATCCGCGCTGTCGACGCCGTGCCTGCGCCACCATGCTACGCGGTCGAAGAGCCCACCTGTATCGCGAATGCGCAAACCGCCAGCATCGACGCCGACCGGGAGGGAGTGGTCCAGCGTCTTCAAGGCGGGCTGGTCGTCGACCGTGCCCAACATCAAGTAGTCCTTAGTCCCATCGGTCGACATGCCGGCGGCGTTAGTGACCGTGACATTCAGCGTCGGGTATCCGGTCTGCGCACCGAAGTGGCCCATCAGGGTGACGAACATCTCGAGTTCCGCGGGCGTGGGCTGGTCTGGAAGCACAACCGCTGTGTCCGCGAGATCCGCCTTGCGAGTGAAGGGATAGCCCGCGTTGGCGAACAGCTCCAAATTCGGCAGAGCAGTCCAGTGCGGAATGCCGCTGATGTCGAGGTAGGATTCCTTGAGAATCGCGCCCTGCAGGTTCGCCGGGGGCGCAGCTTCGCAATGTCCGTCCTTTCCGGACTGGAACACGAAGTTGAGCTTGATCGTGTTCGAAAAAGGGCGCAGGTCTGTGACGGGGATGGGAACCACGGTTTCCAGCACCGCCGACGCTGTGTCCTGATGCGGCAATGGCGTCGAGCTGACGAAGGCCCCGTTGACGTAGATCTGCAGGGTGCTGCCCGCGCCGAGTGGCACACCGTCGTAGCGATAGCTGAGGTGGAAGGGCAGGTTTTGCTTTTCGCCGAAGTTGAGGTCGGGGGGGAGCCGCAGGTAGACGGCTAAAGGCGCCGATCCATCCCCTTGCAGATCGCCAGTCTGGGATATTTGATCCAGCGTGACCGCGTTGTCGGGATCCGTGCTGAGCCATCGGGGAGCGTCGTCGGGTTTGCGCGGAGGGGGCAGTGTAAGGCTTTGCACGGACATCTGCGGTCCTTCCCAGGTGTCTCCGTGCAATGCCAGCGCCATAGCGGCCATCACGAGCGCATCCGGATTGTCGCCCGTGACGATGAGCAAGCGTGAAGATGGGTCGGACGGATTGGCGGCCAGCGTCACGGTGGGACCAGAAATAGCGCCCACTCCGAGCGATGGGGGAATGTCCGAGTACCTTTCAGCGATCACCACTGCGTTTCCGGCAGGGATGGTCCCAAACGAAACGGGAAAGCGAACGGGGCGGTAGCTGTTGAGAACGCCAAACCATGAGGCGACAATTCCGGCAGCCTGCACGGCCTTGAGCGACGGGCGCGATAGAAAGACGATCGGTACCGCCGGATGAGGATTTACGCCCGAATCGTAAAACGGTAGCGGCAGCATACTCAGGTCGTTGGTCAGGGGCAGGTAGGAGCCCGTTAGCTCAATCGTCGAGCCGGAATCGATACGCGCCCACAAAGTGGAGTTGGAGGGGTCTTCGCAGCGCAATGCATAGTGACCGATGAACTCGAAGGTGAGCTGGTTGTTGTGGACCAGCAGATCGGCAGGCAGGTTGAGCGTGGCTTCCAGCAGGCCGCTCTGATCGCGGGGGGTAGCGTCGACTGCGAGGGTCGCAAACAATGTCCCATTGATGCTGACTGTAAGATGGCTGACCCCTGGAAGCAGCCCCGGGGAAAAATGGTAACGGAGCTTCATCGTGGCCGTTCGCACAACCTGATTCTGGGCAATCGAGAAAAAGACAGAGTGCGAAGCATCGACTCCATGCAGAGTGATCGGGTCGGACACGCCGGCATCGGACAGGGTGAAGACGGTGTCGAATGTTCCCGCAGATGCGGGGTGCGCTGAAGCTGAGGTCGCAGTCTGGGCTGCGCCCACGCGCTGCGGCGCCAGGCCGGTGAGCAAGGCTATCAACATGATGGTAGTGATGCTGGTCACCAGCCCACTCTTTGCCGAGTCCTTCCTGCCCTTCGAGCCAAAGAGTGTGTGCAGCAGCCCACGCGCGGACAGGCGGAGGATACGGCCCAGGCTGCGGAGCGGCTGATCCGGCCCGCGCACCTCACCCAGACCCAGCCAGGCATCGGCGCGAGAGTAAAGAAGCATGGTGAGCGCCTCATCCTCCTGTAGCGAGAACGGATTGAATTGCGCGCGCAATTCCGATCCGTCAACGGCGATGACCGTCGCGGGCAGCGTTGCTGAACCATCCAGCAAAGGAAAAACGAACTGGATGGGGTCGCCAACCTTGGCCTGCACAGCCTGGTCGAGGCGGGTGCGAACGCCCCCGCCGGAGAGATCGGAGGTGATTCCCTGAATGATCGAACCATCGGCCAGAATCACGTCGGAGGGTACGGCCATGGCGACGCGCACCGTCTTGCGGCGCTGCTGGCTCTCCCAAGCAACCGCGGTGGCGACTCCGAGAATCACCAGATTGAACAAAGTCCACAGCACGTTGATCAGGATTGTGCCGGCGTGATCGCCATCGTAGATACGGGCAGGCAAGTTCAGAAGAGACAGCCACGGCGGGACAGCGAAGATCGGGAACTGGAAGAACCGCGGGATAGCGCAGAGTAGGCCGAAGAAGTTGAACGCCAGTAGTACGAGGAACGGCCGCGCGATGCCGGCGTCGAAGTACTCCTGATGGATCACGCCGCCCTTGGCGGTTACACCATACTTCCCTGCCCTGGGATTGACCAGCGCAATCAGCGTGGGCAGAAGGATGTACGGCGCCAGCACGGTCTCGTAGATCTCGTTCCAGAAGGAATGCCGGTGGCGGCCCTGCACGCGCGAGCCGGTGAGGTTGGCGAGAACAAGATGCGGGAGGGCGTACGCCACAATCGCGATCCACCGTCCGGGGATGTTGGTGAATCCAAAGATCAGGTAGATGAGCGGCGCGGTAAGGAAGATGAGCCGCGGCAACGCGTAGAGAAAATGCGTCATGGCGTTGAAGTAGCACAGCCGCTGCGCCGGCTTCAGGCCGGGAGCGAAGAGCGGGTTTTCGATGCGCAGGATCTGCACCATGCCGCGCGCCCAGCGGACGCGTTGCCGGATGTGCCCGCTGAGTCGCTCAGTGGCCAAGCCGGCCGCTTGCGGAATGTTGATATAGGCCGTGTTCCAGCCGCGGGTTTGCAGCCGCAGCGAGGTGTGAGCGTCCTCGGTGACGGTTTCGACCGCAACGCCGCCGACCTGGTCCAGGGCGCTGCGGCGCAACACCGCGCACGAGCCGCAGAAGAACGTCGCGTTCCAGAAATCGTTGCCGTCCTGTACCACGCCGTAAAAGAGCTCATCCTCATTCGGGATGGTCCGGAACTGGTCCAGATTGCGCTCGAACGGGTCCGGCGAATAGAAGTGGTGCGGCGTTTGCAGTATGGCCAGGTTCTGGTCGCGGAGAAACCAGCCCATGGTGAGTTGGAGGAAGCTGCGCGTCGGCACATGATCGCAATCGAAGACAGCGACGAAGGGCGAATTGACTCGCTTGAGCGCATGGTTGATGTTTCCCGCCTTGGCGTGTTCATTGTCGTCGCGTGCCATGTATCCAATGCCAGCCTTTTCGGCAAAAGCACGGAACTCCTCGCGCTTGCCGTCGTCTAGCAGGTAGACGTTCAGCTTGTCGGCGGGCCAGTCGATGTTCATGGCGGCGAGCGCGGTGAAACGCACTACGCTCAACGGCTCGTCGTAGGTAGGGATCAGCAGGTCCACTGCGGGCCAGTCTTCGGGATCGTCGGGAAGCGGCACGGGCGTTCGCCGCAAGGGCCAGAGCATCTGAAGATAGCCGAGCAGGAGCACGACAAAGGCATAACACTCCGCGGACAGAAGAAGGCAGACGAAGAACGCATCGAGCGCAGCCCAGTGAGCTGCCGGGTCGCGCAGATATGCGATAACCGCAGACACACGCCAATACCCATATCGAAGCGTGGAATAGATCGACAGCAGCATGAGGGTCAGCGTCGCTTGGTAGGATTTCGAGCGGCGATCAATCCAGATGGCGATGACGAGCGTGAGCGCTGCCAGAACCAGCTGATGTTCCCAGTTGAGATAGAGCAGGCAAGCAAAGCCCAGGAACAGAACTCCGGCGGCGAGGACCATGAAACGGAGAGCGCGCAATAATATGCTGTCTCCGGACTCAAATTCCCGCCACAATGGCGAGCGGGTCACTTTTGCCCCCGGAGCGCGCCGGACGACTCCATGACTGCGGGCGGAGAGAAGCTCCTGAGCCATGCAGCGACGTCGAGATAATCCTGTGCTATTGGAGCGTCCGGCACATAGTCAACAACGGTCATGCCTTCGGCGAGAGCTTCACTGACTGCCGGAGACCGGCGAATCGCGACCCGCAGAAGGCGATCGCCAAGCTGGCGTCGCAAGACCTCGCGAACGTCCAGATGCAGCGGGAGGGTCGCGTCGAATTGATTCAGCACATAAAAAGGCAACACGGGACGGCCGTTCGAATCGACCATTCCGCGAAAGAGCCGTTCGATCGCCGGAAGGCTGATGACTGAGTTCATGTCCGGCGCCATCGGCACCAACACGGTGGGATGGAGTTCCACCATTCGGCGAACCAGCCAGCTTGCCCCCGAAGCTAGGTCCAAGACCAGACGCTGGTTGCCTTGCGCGCCGCGGAGGATCGCTTCCGCGAGGGCCTGCTGTCGCTGCTCGTCGTCCGCCCGGCCGCTGGCGTCGTAAATTGCCAGCGAAATCGAGGCCGCACTGGATCCGGCTGAAGTGACCGGCCACAGCAACCCGGGACGAACCTCGCGGGCGCCAAAGTAGATAGGAAGCAGGGCGTGAGAGGTGGTGTCGGCCAGCACGACCTTCTCGCCCTGCAACGAGAAGGCGCGGCCGAGCGTTGCGACAAGACTGGTCTTGCCTACGCCACCGGCCAGGGAGAACACCGCGAGCAGGCGAGTGCTGGCGTCGGCCGGCCAGAACGGCTGCATGGAAGGCAGTTCGTGGCCCGAGCCCTCAAACACACCCTTGAGGGCAAACCACCTTGCTGCGACCCGCTCGCGCGAGTCCTGCAGCGTATCTCCGCCACTGATCTCCGGCTTGTAAACTTGCGGGGTTGTCTGCACCATGCGGCCTTGCGGAGGTGTCTGCGATGCATAGAGCCACGCGGGTCCCGTCGACTCAAGCTCATTCCCGGCTTCAGCAGAGTCCGCGACCGGTCGCCGGGCCACAGGCGACGAAGGCGTGGCAGGTGCTGGCTCCGCCGAATCTTCCGTCGATCGAGGCGCGGGAAGCGAGGCCTCCCAAGCGGGATACGATGCAGAAAACGGCGCAGTGGCCTGAGACTCCGTTAGCTCCGGCAATCGGGATTTGAGGAACTGGCGCAGGGTGTCGGGCTCGGTAATGGCCGGCTCCACGGGAGGTTCGGGATAAGCGTCGCCCAATGGAAGGCGCGGCTGAGGGCCGGCCAGTTCCCGGCGCCGCAAATCCGACTCTTCGTAAAGCTGCTCCTTGCGCTTGGCGGATGAATGGGCATCTGTAATCTCACGTTCTTCGCGCAGCGCCAATACGGCGGCGTGGGCTGCAGCCTCTGCCCTGCGGGCAGCCTCGACCCGCTCCGCAACTGCTCTGCGTGCCGCGGCTTCGGCACTTCGCAGCAACTGGATGCGTTGGACTGGACTCTCGTGGATATGGGCCGTGGCCTCTTCTGCGAGTGCCCTGCGTTCGGCCTCAGCTGCGGCAGCTTCCGCTTCCTCCTGTGCCTTCAACTCGCGTTCCAGAAGAGTCTTGGCGGCTCGATAGCGAACCTGGGCGCGGTACTCACGGCGTGAGGCGGAATAGTCCCTGTATTTTGCTCCTTGCAGGTTGGCCCAGGAGTAGAGGACAGCCACATCCTCCGGCGTACTGTCTGCCGTCGGCTGGCCATCGATTTCGGTACTGCGTGAGCCCATTGAAACCCCGCTTACCCCATCCCCTGCACCGCATTCGGGTCAACGGAAGGGCGCGCCTGTCAACCTCGATTTCACTTGTGTAAAATCGTCCATGCAATTGATTTGAGGGTACTTTGGCCTATATGCCAAGTCAATGAGTTCGCGGTGCGACTTAAGTGTGACAACCTAAGTCACTTTGGTTCGAGTTACCACTGCGCATACTTGGACATTAGGTCGTAATCCGAACTCGAAGGAACTCGTTTGAAATAACGACACCGCAGGGGTGACCCCCCCGAATCGAGGACCATTTCCCCGGCTCTATCCGCCCATCCGGGTGCCTTTCAGTGGCCCCAATATGCTACCTTTGGAGTGTGGTTCGAGAGCGTAGCTCAGTTGGTAGAGCATCGCCCTTTTAAGGCGTTGGTCCTGGGTTCGAGCCCCAGCGCTCTCACCATCAAATCAATCACTTACATAGAGAAATTCCAGCTTGTGAGACGGGTGGGGCACCCGGGGGCGCTGTGTTTCCGGCGCGAGTCTTCTCTTTCTTCGGCTTCCAAGCCCAGGTCCGACGTTTGTTTAGGCCAGGCTGGGTTGGTCGGGCGTGCGCCTGGTCCACTTGTAGCAGCGCGCGGAGTTTTTCCAGAAGTACTTCTCCTGCTGTGCGCGCGTCTTGGTAGCAAAGAACTGCTGCATCAGGCCGACCTCCTCGGAGATGGTGGCCACGCCGTAGCTGTTGGGATAGTCCGTACCGAACATGACGCGATCTTCGCCGAAAGCTTCAAAGAGATACTCTA
Organism: uncultured Acidobacteriaceae bacterium; assembly: GCA_963787905.1. GTDB lineage: Bacteria > Acidobacteriota > Terriglobia > Terriglobales > Acidobacteriaceae > Edaphobacter. The sequence goes on from CAWBFL010000103.1 coordinate 22,045, forward strand.
GCCGCGCCCGCAGGAACTCATAGTTCTTGACGATGACGCCGCCGTCTCCTCCCCTCGGATGGTAGACCTCGGTCAGTTTGACGAAGATGTTGGGGCGCGCCGCCATCTCCTTCACAACCTGTTCGTAAGCCGCCTGACCGTCGGGCGTGGGATCGAAGCTAGGAAGATGGTCCATGATGATGCGCAGACTGGGGATCGCGTCCGCCAGCAGCACATTGGCCTGCATCAGGGGCATGCTGGGATTGGCAGTGTCGAGCGCGAGGTCGGCCTGCGCCAGCAATTTCAGGTTGGCGACCTGCACTGGATTGAGGACGACCTTGCCGCCGTCCGAGGTGTAGAAGCGGCTGGAACGAATGGCGCGATACAGCGGGTCACGGTGAAAATGGTTGAGATACTTGCCGAAATCACTCGAGCCCGGATCGAGGTTTCCCGAGACTCCGACCATGATCGTATTGTCGCGAGCCGTCTCGAGGTAATAGAGGTTGTCGTCAATGAATTGGGCGGCGGACTCGACCACGATGGCGCCGACGATCCCGGTGGGCCGCGCCAATGCCGCATACATCGCGGGAGTCGACGGCTTGTTCAGGGCCCGGTAGAACAGGCCACCTGTGTAACCAGTAAACACGGGACGCGTGTTGTCGAAGAGATGAATATGCGCATCGATGATGGGAATGGCGTCGGCGCCAAGCGGACGAGCCTGAGGTGCATTCGGTGCGGGCGGCGCGGCGCCATTCTTCTCATCCCAATCCGCAGCGGACGCGGGAGCCTGCGCGGCGGCCAGCGCATTCACCGTGCCAGAGAGCGCAGCGCCCGCCAAGGCCGCGGTGCCAATAAACTCACGTCGTGAAATAGGTCTCATCCTTCATCCTTCCTCTGCAGCGTGGTCACGATAACTTGATTGTCTCGGACTTTGCGCCTGGGAACGCTACGGCTTGCTGATGGTCACGTAACGATCAGTCGTCTCCCAGCGCATATGCAGTTCAGTGGAATTGGCGGAGGTATTCTCGAAGGAGAGGCTCATCACCTCCTGCGGTGCGGTCATGGCTTTGGCCTTCATCGGAATACGGCCCAGATCCTTGCCCTGGTCGTAGGTGAGGCCCCACTGGCCGGTCTGGTTGTTGATGATGAGTTGCCAGGTGTCGGGGCTGGGAAGCGAATAGATGGTGTGCGTGCCGGCAGGAACCAGCAGATCGCCGAACTTCAGCGGCACCGAGGTGATCAGCGTGGTTGCGGGGTTCGCGCCGGTACGCCACACCTTGCCATAGGGGACGAGTTCGCCCATAATCTTGCGACCGCGCATGTGCGGCGTGTTGTAGTGGATGTCGATGGTGCCGCCAGCGACAGTAACGGTCGCGGTTGCCGGCGGACTTGGCATAGCTTCGGCCGATGTAGGGGCGCCCATATTAGCCATCTGGGCATTGAGTGACGCACATGCCAAAACCAACATCGTGGCGCAGAATACGGCACACAACGAGCGGAACCATCTACAGCGGGCACTTGCAGCGAGTTTCATGGGATTCTCTCTTCCAGTGGGTTGAGGAGGGGAGCGCTGAGCGAAGCATTGCGGACGGCTCCACCCGATTTGATTGGCCGAGGACGATGCTCGACTATCCGGACTTGACTGTCAAGCGCGCTGCGGATCGGCCACGCTCCGTGCTAGGCTTAAGCCATGCGCCCGTAGCTCAGCTGGATAGAGCGGCAGCCTCCGAAGCTGTAGGTCAGAAGTTCGAATCTTCTCGGGCGCACCATTCCCCCACATTCCCGCTGGAACGCAAACTGAACTGGCTGAAACCGAATTGAGACGATTAAGCGTCTTCGGCAGCCAGGTCGTCCAGCGCCTTAGCGGCCTTATTGAGGTTATCGACGCCGAATACAATAAGGGCATTCGCCGATCCAGGCTCCGACCCCGAGTAGGAGTAGTCCACGTTGATGTGCTTTTCGCCGAGCCGCGCGGCTGCCCGCCCCAACTCGCCGGGACGATGCGCCAGACTGACGACCGCGGCTTCGGTCTCCTCGAAGATCATGCCCAGGCTGCCAAGAACCGCCTTTGCAGCGGTCGGATGGTCCACCAGAATGCGGGCCAGGCTTTCGCCTTCCTCAACATACGATTGAAAAGCCAGGACGTTAATGCCGCGCTCTGCCAGTGCAAGAAAGCACTTGCCTAACGCTCCCGGCTTGTCTTCGATCGTGACCGTAAACTCTTTCATCTTCGGCATGCGAGGCTGCCCCCCTTCGTTTCCGGAGCACTGACATCCACCGGGCAATTCTGATCATACTGTTGCGATCCCGCGGCGCTCAAATGGAAGCAGTTCTTGAAGACATATAGAACGCACAAGCCAAACAGGATAGCGCGGCTTAAGACAGAAATGGCCCTCGACTTCAGGGCGGAGAAGGAGGGCCAGATTCTGTGAATGGTTGCGGGGGTAGGATTTGAACCTACGACCTTTGGGTTATGAGCCCAACGAGCTACCGGGCTGCTCCACCCCGCACAATCAGTATACTGCCGGAAGATGGAGTGGGTCAAACGCATGCACGACGCGACCAATGCAGCGAAAGCGGTGCGAAGGACTCGGGACTGACGATGGTGACGATACAACTTGAGCAGCGAATACCGTGAGGAGCGAATGCTGCGGGCAAGGGCACAATTTGGGGAGAAAGCGTAACTTTCTTCTGAGAAATGAGTCTTGATGAGTAGAGGTCGCGCGCTCGATGTGCGCGGCCTATGGACCTTTGGAGGACAGCATGGATCGCAGTATGGGACAGGGCGGGAACGGGTGGGTTGCATTTCGGTGCTTAAAGTGTGCGGCGCTGGCAACAACGCTGGGATGGGGCGTGGCCGCATGGGCGCAAGCGGCGGCCGGCGGCCAAGCCGGTGCCGGATGCCCAGGTAGAGGCTAATGTTCTGAAGGCGCTGGCGGGAGCGCCTGACCTGGCCAACCAGCCGATGACAACGACCACGGTATATGGAGTGGTGACGCTGAGCGGGTCGGTGCAGACCGAGGCGCTGCGTACCGAGGCCGAGAAGATCGTGTCACGGACTGCGGGCGTGCAGAAGGTGGTGGACGAGATGACGCTGAGCGGCGAGGCTGAGAATGTGCAGCCGGCACAGAATGGCGCTGCCCCGCCCCCGGATGCCCAAGGCACGAATCCGGCCTTGCAGTCGGACGGGACGATGGCACCGGCACAGACCGCGCCACAGGGATCACCGAACTCGAACAATACGCAGCTTCAGAATCAGGCTCCGAACCAAGCAGCCGGGCCGAACGCTGGGCCGGGCGCGCCGGAGTATCGCCAGCAATATCCGGGCGGGATACGGGCCGCCTCCGGGTTACGGAGAGACTCCGAACAATGGCGCCTCGGCGCAGGGTTATCCGCAGCAAGGCTACCCACAGCAAGGTTATCCGCAGCAGCAGGGGTATGCTCCGCCGCCGGGATACTACGGTGCGCCGGCGTACGCGGGTCAACAGGCGGGTGAGGTGGTCACGATTCCGGCAGGCGCGTTGGTGCGGATGCGAATCAACCAGATGCTGGACAGCGCAAAGAGCAAGCCAGGCGAGAGGTTTGACGGCATCGTGATCAACGATGTGGCGGCGGGCGGCGCGGTGGCGATTCCGCGGGGCGCGACGGTGCAGGGCATGGTGGTCGATGCGAAGAAGTCCGGTGCGCTGGCTGGCCGCGGCGAGCTTTCGCTGCAGTTGACGCAGGTGACGATGGGCGGCAAGAGCTATCCGATTGTGTCCGATGTATGGGCGCATAACGGCGCGGACAAGACGGTGCAGTCGGTGAACAGCACGGTGGTCGGCGGCGCGGTGGGCGCGCTGATAGGAGCGGCGGCGGGCGGCGGAGCAGGCGCGGCGATCGGAGCGGGCGTGGGCGGACTGCTGGGCCTGGGTTCGTCGGCGGCGTCGCATCAGGGACAGGTGTTTGTGCCGTCCGAAGGGCTGCTGACCTTCCACCTGGCGCAGCCGGCGACGGTCTCGACCGTGTCGCAAGCCGAGATGGACCGGCTGGCGCAAGGGGTTCCGGCCGGCGGTCCGCAGGGACTGCAGCGGCGCTATCCGCCGCCGTACTACGGGCCGGGTACTATCGCCCTTATCCGTATCCTTACTAAACCAAGGTCAGCTTAAGAACGGTTGTGTCGAAGGGGCCGCATTGGCGGCCCCTTTTTTGGTCGCGATTCCGACCCCAATCCCCCCCTGGACTTTAAGTACTAAAGTACATCGGATAAAGGGCTTAAGTCTGGACTCAAGTCCGGCGTTGGTTTCGAACTGCCCCGACCTGGCCTGAAGCGGGTTTCGCCAGTGCGGTCGGTCGGGACAGGGAAACTGCGGCCGCTGTCACCAGGCCCCTTTCCCCACCCCTCCCCCCCCGTACTTCAGGTCCTAAAGTACATCGGATAAAGGGGTTAAAGTCTGGACTTATAAGTCTGAACCTGGTGTGAACTGGCTCGTACCGGTCCAACGGCGATCTCGACTGACCGATCCGGATATGTCTCCGCTATTCGTTGATGAGACATGGACGGGCGGTTTCAACAGGCACAAGGCAGCAACACGGCCGCTGCTTGAGCCTGATTTAATTGTACGAGTGGCGCCAAGGGTTTGATGGTGGAAATCGAGGTCTGTGGCTTGGCGGGGACGGGCTAAATCACGGAAACGAAAGAGGAAGAGAGAGGACTGAGAGAATCTGCGCGGCAAGCAGCAAACTGCCGGTTGAAGAGAGAAACCCGTGGCCGGCTGGCTTCCCGTCATTTCCTGGGGACGGTGAGGGGGATTTCGAGGGTGCCGATTTTGCCGGAGGTGCGGTCGAGGATGCCGATGCGGAGGAAGAGCTGGCCGGAGGGAAGGTCGAGCTGCTGGAAGAAGCGGAAGGGACCTTGGATGAACTGTTGGTACCTGGCGTCGCTGAGGGGCATTTTGACGGTCTGGCTGAGGCCTGTGACCAGTTTGCTGTCGGCGTCGTAAACGGCGAGGTCGAGCTCGAGGGATGCGTTGTGGGTGCCATTGGGGCCGCTGGCGAAGGCGATCTGGCGGACAGGGATGGCGTATTGGAAGGCGTAGCGGGTGAGGGGCTTGTCTTTGAGACTCGGGTCGAGGGTGCCGAGGATTGGAGAATCAGCGGGATTCGGCGGAATGGTGGAGGGTTCGACCTGAACATCGAAGAGGATGCCGGTGGAGGCAGGCATGGCGCGGCCCATGGCGAGTTGCATCTGGGCTGCGGGGTCGGTTGAGGTGGTTTCGGGAAGCGTAGCGGCGAGGGTGAGGCCGGGAGCTGGCTTGAAAGTTGAGGGGTCTTCGGCGGCATAGCCATTGCGGTAGGTGAGATGAAGACCTGGATGGGTGACCTCGATTTTTATCTTGTGGTAGCGGCCGTCGAAGTTGGCGCCGGGCGGGATGTAGGAGAGGGTGTAGTAGTTCGAGCCCTTGTCGATGGCCCTGGCCAGCGCGCCGGCCAGGTCGTTGGTGTTATAGAACGCGGCACCGCCGGTTCTTTCGGCCCAGTCCTCCAGGGAGAGCTGCTCGGATGAGACCTTATAGACGTAGTCCTCCATAGCCTCTGAATGCGGAGCGGGAGGCATCGTCGAGATGTTCAGGGCGAGCTTGCCGGACAGTTCCAACAGATCGTCGGGCATGGTCATGATGCCGCGGGCATCCACGGGATACAGAGCAACCTGGGCGGCCAACAGCAGGCTATCGGCACGAGTGAGCCCAATCGAGTAGTCGGGCAGGCAGCCCGGCCGGGTGCTTGGATCTGTGATGTACGGGGTCCCGACCGTAAACCAGATGAGGTTCTTTCTGCCCTTGATGCCGATGAGGTCGGTGGCAATCTGTTGCAGGACCTCGAGCGTCATTCGGTCGCGTCCGTCGGCCTGGGCACAAAACTGGTCCTGGAGATCTCTTGTTCCCCCGGATCCAACGGTCGAGTTGGTGTCGTAGTTCATCGTGTCAACGGCTGCACTCAGCAGCGCGGGGTCAGAGGTGACTCCCTGCAGCACGCGGAGGGTGCCTGGCCACCACATCCCAATCACCTCTACCCGGGTGCCTGCGGGCAAGTGCTGGAGATAATTCATCGCGTCCAGCTTGACCCTGCGCTGGGCCGCGATGGCCCGCCCTACCTCCTGCGGACCCGCACCCGGACTGGAACATTGCTGGTCGGTTGGTCCATCGGGCGGCTTCCTTCCCATGGGTGGGTATGGGCAAGGGATAATCCGGCAACAGTCGGCCGCAAGCACGGGAGCGGTGTTGACGAAGTCGAGCAGGAGGATGTTGAGGGCGCTGGAAGCAGGGGGTGGTTGGAGATTGGTGTAGACGTTGGGCGGGAGTTTGGGGAAGGGTTTTGGGGTGGTGGGTGTGGTGCTGCCGAACTCTTCGAAGCTGCGGATGGATTGGGGTTTGTTATCTTCTTTGACGGCAAAGTCGGATTGGGTGAGGCCGTGGACGGGACTGCCTTTGGCGTCGGTGACGGTAACGTCGACGATGGTTTCGCGGGAGTAGACCTTGAGGGTGGGAGCGGCCGGGATCGTCTGTGCGAGTGCAGGGAGGATAAAGATGCAGAGAAGCGGCGTGAGGGCGGGTTTGGGGAGGCTCATGGTCGCTTCTCCGACGGCATGGAGGATTGAAGCAGATTGCCGGAGGCGATTACAAGCACGCCGGGCTGTTCTCCGGCACTCCGTGCCGTTCTCGACGCGGCGCTTGAGGACAAGTTCAAAATGCGGGGGTCCCTCCACTCGCTGCGCTCGGTCGGGATGACGCGGTCCTGGGATTGCAAGGTCCGTGGGCTGAAGGGTGCGGCCGGTTGCGGTGCGGTTGGGCTCCGGACAGGTGGTTCGGCCTGGCGGAGAGCGCCTCGCTCAGGATGACGGCGGCTCCCTGTTTGCGGCAGGGATGAGGCGGGGTGATTTATACTTGTCGCTTGCCCTGCTTGTGGCTGGGCGCGCGCTGGTTGGGTGCGCCGGAACGAGCAAAATCAACGGGCAGATGCGGTGTTTTCGACCGGATGCGGCCGGATTTGGACCTGGATGGGATAGGTCCTGACCGGTTGCGCAGATCGGATTCGGAGACGACGCGCGAAGTCAAGGTCGTCAGTCAAGCATGATTCGTTTCCTTCAGCAGGACAATAGAGTAACCAAGATTATCTTTGGCGTGATCATCGGCGTCGTCGTGGTGGGCATGGTGGTGTACCTGATCCCAGGATTGATGGACGCGGGCATGGCGACCGATACAAACGTATACGCGACGGTACGTACACCGGGGACGTGGGGACGGCTGTTCGGCGAGAGCTCGGAGGTTAAGACGGAGGAGGTGGAGCGGCTGGCGCAGCGGCAATTGCAACAGCAGAAGTATCCCGACTTCCTGCTGCCGTACATGATGAGCCGCGCCGGCCAGATCCTGATCCAGCGGATGATTTTGAAGCAGGAGGCAGACCGGCTGCACCTGCAGGTGTCGGACAATGACCTGAAGACCTATCTGCAGACGGGACCATTTGCGCAGTACCTGTTTCCCAATGGGAAGTTCGTTGGGACGGACGGGTATATCAACTTCATCCAGATGGCGGTGGGACAGGAAGAGACCATTGCCAACTTCGAAGACCAGGTGAAGCAGGACATGGAGCTGCAGCGGCTGCAGGCGCTGGTGACGGGCGGTGTGTCGGTGTCGGATGCGGCGGTGCGCGAGGCCTACCGGGTGCAGGGGACGAAGGTGAAGTTCGACTACGCGGTGGTGTCGCTGGAGGACATCAAGAAGTCGATCAACCCATCGGACGCGGACCTGGAGGCGTACTTCAAGCAGAATTCGGCGAAGTATGCGAACGCGGTTCCGGCGACACGGAAGATTGAGTATGTGGCGTTTGACGCGGCGAAGATCCCGGGAGGCAAGCCAGCGGTGAGCGACGCGGAGATCCAAGCGTACTACAACGCGCACCAAGCGGACTATAAAACAGATGAAGAAGTCAAGACGAGGCACATCCTGATTGCGGCCAAGACCGGCGCGGATGCGCAGACAGATGCGGCGGCGAAGGCCAAGGCTCAGGACGTGTTGAAGCAACTGCAGGCGGGCGGAAGTTTTGCGGACCTGGCGAAGAAGTACTCGGACGACCCCGGCAGCAAGGACCAGGGCGGCGAGCTGCCGTTGATGGCGACGGCACAGCTTGATCCGGCGTACGCGAAGGCGGCGATGGCGCTCAACCCGGGGCAGACTTCGGGGCTGGTGAGGTCAGCGTTTGGGTATCACATCATCCAGACGGAGCAAAAGCAGGCGGCGGGCGTGAAGCCGCTCTCAGAAGAGAAAGACTCGATTGTGCAGGTGCTGGAGCAGCAGAAGGCAGGCTCGGCCGAGCAGCAGTTCGCGGCACAACTGGCAGCCGAGGCGCGAAGAACGGACTGGACAAGACAGCGGCGGCGCATGGCCTGCACGCAGTGACGACGGACTATGTGGCGAAGGATGGCGTGATCGGCGGGCTGTCGGATTCAGCTTCTCTGCTGGCGCAGGCGTTTTCGACAGACAAAGGCGCGGCCCCGGCGACGGCGTCCACCGGCGACGGGTACGCGGTGTTCGTGGTGGTGGACACGAAGCCGGCGCACGCACCGAGCTTTGCGGACTATAAGTCGCATATTCTGGACGACTACCGCGACGAGAAGGCGCCGGCAATGCTGGCCGATGAGACCAGGAAACTGGACGATCGCGCCAAGGTGCTGAACGATCTGAAGAAGGCAGCGGCGGAGATGAACGTGCCATTCAAGCAGAGCGACCTGGTTGGCCAGGATGGCCAGGTGACGGACCTGGGCGCGATGAGCGGACCGGGAGCGGTAGCATTCACGTTGGCCAAAGGCGCGATCTCCAACGCGATCAATGCGGGACAGACGGGCGTGGTGCTGAGCGTGACCGACAAGGAAGAGCCGACGGCCGACGAGATTGCAAAGAACTTCGACCAGACACGGGAGCAGTTGCTGAACACGCAGCGGGAACAGATCTTCCGGGTGTTCCTGGGGACGATTTCGGAGAAGTACCAGCAGGGCGGCGGCATACGGCTGACAAAACAGGCGGCGGCTCCGGGAGGGATTCCTGCGGGCAGCTAGTCGATTCGCGAATAACGGGCCTGTTCCCTGCCCTGCGCGATGACGCGGGGTTGGGGACGGGCCTTTTTTCGTTGGAGGATGTTAGTTGCTAGATGGTTAAAGACGGCCTGACCGAGTTGTTTTCTGCCTATCCACATCTAACGAGCAAGCAGCCAGCAACGAACAACCGGCCATAGCTTCAAAGGTGAGGGATGAGTCAGAAACGGATGTCGGGAGTGCTATTGCATGTGACGTCGCTGCCCTCGTATGGCGGCGTGGGTGACTTCGGGCCAGCGGCCTACGCGTTTGCTGACTTTCTGGCGGAGGCGAAGCAGCGGCTGTGGCAGGTGCTGCCGCTGAACCCGCCGGGATATGGGAACTCGCCCTACTCGGCGGTTTCGGCGTTTGCGGGAAATCCGGCGCTGGTGAGCCTGGAGCGGCTGGTGCAGGATGGGTGGATCGCGGCGGAACGGATTGCCGGCTTGCCGGGACACGAGGGGCCGGCGGACTTTCGCGCGGCGGCGGAACGGAAGATTCCGCTGGTTGAAGAGGCGGCGGCGAATTTTCTGGACCGGGCGGACGACGCGGCGCGAGCACGGTTCCTGAGTTTTAGCGAAAGGAACGTTAGCTGGCTGGCGGACTACGCGATGTTCACCGTGCTACGGCGAAGGTTCGGCCATGCGAGCTGGAACCAGTGGCCGGCGGAGTATGCGCATCGCAAACCGGATGCAATGGCTGCGGCGCTGACAGAACATGCGCGCGAAGTGGCCGTTGAGCAGGCGGTTCAATATTTCTTCGATGAGCAATGGTGCGCGCTGCGAACGTACTGCAATGCGCGCGACATAGCGATTCTGGGCGATGTGGCGATCTTTGTGAACTACGACAGCGCCGATGTGTGGACGCATCCTGAGTTCTTCGAGCTGGATGAAGCGGGCCGGATGATCCAGGTGTCGGGCGTGCCGCCGGATTATTTCTCGGCGACGGGGCAGCGCTGGGGCAACCCGCTGTACATATGCTGGGGGAAAGAGAGAGAGAGAGAGAGAGAGAGAGAGAGAGAGAGAGAGAGAGAGAGAGAGAGAGAGAGAGAGAG
>CAWBFL010000104.1:0-24574 GCA_963787905.1 uncultured Acidobacteriaceae bacterium
CCCCCCCCCCCCCCCCCCCCCCGCCAGCGGGCGGTTGGGCTGGAGGGCGAGGTTCCTGTGCTGCTTGCCGACGATGCGACGCTACGGCGATTGAATCGCACCTTTCGCGGCAAGGATAAAGCCACGGACGTGCTGTCGTTTCCTGCGGGACCGACAACGGTCTTCTTCGGCGAGCCCGAAGGTCCGGGCCTGGCGGGCGATCTGGCAATATCGCTGGAGGCAGCAGAACGGCAGGCGGCAAAGTTCGGGCACTCGCTGCGGGACGAGGTGCGCGTCCTGCTGCTGCACGGCGTGCTGCACCTGGCCGGTTTCGACCATGAGACAGACGCGGGCGAGATGGCGGTGCGTGAGGCCGAGCTGCGGCAGGCGATGGGCCTTCCCGCCGGCTTGATCGCCAGAATGAATCCGCCCGAAACGAAGGACAAGAAGACGCCCAAGCGAACAGCGCGGATTCCGCGCGAATCACAGAGCGGCGCCGGGAAACCCGCGGCGCGCAGGCGGGCTACGGCATGAACCTGAACTATGGCTTGACGCTCTCCCTGTTGCTGGTGGTGCTGGCGCTGGCCGCATACGTGGACCGCATCTACAGCGAGATGGGCAAGTTCCTGGCGCGCGAGTATCAGGACAACATCGACGCGTGGACGCGAGCGGTAGAACCTCGACTGCGGCTGGGGCGCGAGTCCATTGCGCTGTCGGCGTCGGTGTTGCGGCAGTTGGCGCTGGCGGCGATTGCGCTGATCGCGGGGCTGCGGCTGTATGTACAGGTGAAGGAAAAGCCGCTGCTGGCGCGGGCGCCCAGCTTCGAAGAGATTGCGTTCACCGCGTTTCTGCTGGTGCTGCTGATCCTGTTCTTCGACCGGCTGCTGCCGCAACTGTTGTTTACGCGGACGCGCGGTTTGTGGATCGCGCATATCCGGCTGCTGCTGGAAGCGCTGTTCTACCTGATCCTGCCGGTGACGCTGACGCTGGGGCTGCTGCTGTCGATCGTTGCGCTGGCGGAACCGGAGGACGCGGCCGAGGAGGAGCATCCATCGGAGGCGATGGACGCGCTGCTGGAGGCGGGCGAAGAGGAAGGGATTCTGGAAGAGAGCGACCGCGAACTGGTCCGGTCGGCGGTGGAGTTCGGCGACAAGGTGGTGCGCGAGGTGATGACGCCACGGCCGGAGATCTTCGCCGTGCCCGAGACGCTGACGCTGGAGGAGTTCCTGATCCAACTGAAGGAGAATGCTTTCTCGCGCGTGCCGGTGTTTGCCGGGTCCCTCGACCACGTGACCGGGATCGCGTTTGCGCGCGACCTGCTGCAGGTGCTGGATACCGACGCGGTGCACAAGACCGTGGCCGAGCTGCAACGGCCCACGGCGTTCGTGCCGGAGACCAAGAAGGTGGCCGAACTGCTGCGCGAGATGCAGCAGGAGAAGCAGCACATGCGCATGGTCATCGACGAATACGGCGGAGTGGCGGGGCTCGTGACGATTGAGGACTTGATTGAGGCGATCGTGGGCAGCATTGCCGATGAGCACGACGAGGCGGAAGAGGTGAACGAGCCGGTGCGCGAGTCGGACGGTGTGTTTGTCGTTCCGGGGAGCTTTGAAGTATCGCGGCTGCGCGAGCTGTTCGCGGAACAGCTGGAGGCCGGACAGCGCCCACCGGAGGACAACGAGCCTGCCGAGGACGACGGTGCGGACGAGCCGGAAGCCAGGAACGGCGCGCCGCGCTTCATCCTGCACCTGCCGCAGCACTACGAGGCGACCACGCTGGGCGGGCTGGTGTCGGAGATTGCCGGCCACATTCCGCTGCCGGGCGAGGTGATCGCGGAGGACGGTTTGCGGATGGAGGTGCTGGCGTCGACCGATCGCAAGGTGGAACGGGTGCGGGTGAGCCTGGTGGAGACGGCGGCAGAGTAAGCCTGCAAGTCAGCAAGCTGGCTGTGCAGAGTGCGGCAGGCGCTGAGTTGGCGCGAGTCTTAGTGCATGACCACGGTGCATTTGCCCTTGCATTTGATGGCAAACTGGGCTGCATCGACCGGCTGGTTGAGGCGAATGTTGGTGTAATAGACGGTGCGCGTGTCGCCCGACGGAGTGCCCCCTGAGGCCGCGTAGAAGACCTGCTTCAGCGAGACGTCACGCGCCGGGTCGATCCAGATGGTGACGTGGCTGAACATGTTGCGGATGCCGGGGTCTTTGGAGACGAGATCGAGCTTTTCCGTCTTCACGGTCTGCTTGCCATCGCCGATCGGCTCCGGGCCCTGGTCGTCGATGGTCCAGGACTTGGCGAGGTCGGTGCCACTGCCGCCAAAGCCGAGGGTCAAGAATGTTTCCGCCAGGGTCTGGTTCTTGCCGGTGGCGGAGGACTCGTCGATCTGGTTGGTGCCCGGGTTGAACATGCGCCCCTTGCCACCGCTGAATTCCAACACCTGCGCGGGCTGCGCGCCGGGCTGCGCATCGGGAGGCAGCAGCTTCATGCCCATCTGCGTGGCGCCAGCTTTGCGGAGAAAGTAGATCTGTCCCGTTTGAATCTCGGTGTCGTGGACGACTTTGGTGAACAGCTCCTGCCTCAGGTCGGCCTGGGCGGAGGTGAATTTGGCGCTGGCGGCGTCCATCTGGTCGCGGATGGCGGCGGGCAGGCCCGTCGGTTTGGTTTGCGCGGGAGCGATGGCGGGGGCGAGAGCGGCGATGAGGAAGACGGTGGCAGCGCGAAACTTGGGAGAGTGCATGGGACTCCGGCGGCTTCGGGTGCGAAGCTGCTGACTTGGACGCAGGAACGAGGCGGCGAGCCGCATCAGCGGACGACCCAGGCGTTGTAGGCGACGACTTTTTTGCCGCTGGCGTCGAAGACGGGATCAGCGTGCTCGAAGGTGACGGCGCCGGAGATGGGTTCGACGACGCGGAGGATGGCGTCGCGGCGCTCGTCGTCGGTCTGGCTGGGATGCGGGCCGCCGGGCATGTCGGCGCGGATCTGGTAGATGAACTGGGCGTCGCCGTTGACCTGACCGGCTTCCTTGACCAGGACCTCGGTGGATTGGAGGGCGACGGTCTCGACCGGGCGATCTTTGAAGTCGATGAAGCGGGGCGAGACGAAGAGGAAGAGGAGGATGAGCGTCACCATGACGTCGTAGTGGAAACTGCCGCGCTCGTAGGTCCACCAGACGTAGCTTTTGAGAAGGTTAGGCACTCGGTTTTCGTTCCTCTCTCTACTGTACCCCACCCCCCTCCCCCTGGGTAGGATCTTGGGGGGAAGTGGTTTGTTTTGATGGGTTAACGGGGTGTTGGTACGCTCAAAGTATAACTTTCAAAGGACTTACGCCTAAGATCGTCCATTCATTGGGTTTATAGGTGGGCAAGAACGGGAAAACCCCGGGCGCGGGCCCGAGGCTTTTCGTTCTTTTGCACTGTTGCCAGTATAGCACGGGGTGTCAAGGGGTTATTGGGTAAGCTATTGATTATAAGGGACAAAAGGATGGAAAAGTTTGAAACGCGGCCACCGGGCTCTAGAATTCAACCCTGGCCTGGAAGGCAATCATGCGTGGGGAACTGTCGCCGCCGAGACCCACTCCCAACAGGCCCGTCGGCGGAGAGATGGTGCTGGTGAGCGCGCCAAAGCCGGTCTGGGTGGCGAGCTCGCCGGGTGTGCCTGCCTGGTTTGCGGGCAGGGCGAAGTTGGGGTGGTTGAAGACGTTGAAAAACTGGGTGTCGAAGCGGAAGGTGATGTGTTCGGTGATTGGAATCTTCCTGGTCACGTACAGCTCGGAGTAGGTGAAGTGCGGTCCGCGGACGCGGTTACGGCCGGAGTCGCCGAACTGGCAGTTGGCGGGGGAGTCGCCGCCCGCGCAGGCGCCGGTGGCGGGATCGACGACGGAGGCGAAAGCGTCCGGGTTGAGCCATTGCAGGCTGCCGGGCTGGGTTACGCCGGCGACGGCGGTCTTGCGATAGAGCGGCACTCCGGGGACACGGACTGGCGAACTGGGGGCCGCTGCCCTGGAAGATGCCATGATTGTTCGCCGTGTAGGGCGCGCTGAGAACGCTGAACGGCAATCCGCTGTGCAGAATGGCGGTGGTGGATACCTGCCATCCACCCAGCCCCCGGCGCAGCAGGGCGCGGGTGGAGTGGAAGGGAATCTCATAGACGGCGAAGGCGGAGAAGTTGTGGCGGACGTCGTAGTCGCAGTCGCCATACTCCGGGCGCAGGCTGCCGGGAAGCGGAGAGAGGATGCCGAGGGAAGAGAACGGAAGCAGGCCGCCGTTGGAGATCTCGTCGATGCAGTGGCTGAACGAGTAGTTGGCGCGGAGGGTGAGGCCGGCGAATTGCTTTGATGCGGCGGTTTGCAGGCCGGCGTAGTGGCTTCCCGCGCCGGTACGGAACTCGTTGACGTTGCCAAAGCGCGAGTCGAGCGGCTGATTGTAGGCGAAGGGTGCAAAGCAGCCATTGCAGACGGTCTGGTAGCCGTTCAACTGGACCTGGTAGGGCTCCTGAACCGCGCGCGTGCCCACGTAATCGACCCGCAGCGAGCCGCGAGGGCCGAGTTCGCGCTCGAGACCCAGACTCCATTCGAGGAAGTATGGCGTGTTCAGCGTGCCGCTGGGAAAGGTATTCAGGTTGACGGCAAACGGTGACGGTGCGTTGGACCGAAAAGCGGCCTGGAAGGACTGGTTGGCCTGGGCCGTCGCATCGACGGCGCTGTTCGGCACGCCGGGCGCGATGCCGATGCCGCCAACCTGTCCGTTGATTCCTCCCACGAAAACCGGGGCGTAGGGGGGATTGGTTGCGCCGAGGTCGGCCACCTGCGCCGGGATGATGTCGTTGAAGATGCCGCCGCCCGCGTGCAGGGCCATCGTGTTCGACAGCTTGCAGGCCAGAGACGCGCGCGGTTGCCAACTGAAGAGCGGCGTGGCCGGGAAGAGATTGCGGACATTGGTCTGAATGGCGAGACTCAAGGGCTGGGTGAGGTCGTGGGTCATATCCAGAAAGGAACCGGGGGGACGCGCAAAGAGACCATGCCGGTTCACCGGATTGGTGTTCCAGGTCGCGCGCAGCCCGGCAATTAAGGTCCATCGCTGGCTGAGCTTGTAGGTGTCCATCGCGTAGAGATCGAGATTGCCAACCGAAATGCTCTCCTTCTGGGTAATTGGAAACGCCGCCGTCACCGTGGACGCGGCGCCATAGGTAAACTGCGCCAAGTCGTTGTAAACCGCCTCCGGCACCACGCCTTCACCCAGGTCGTAATCGCTGACGTCCAGCCGGCGCGAGTTCTCGCCGAACTTGAAGCTGTGGCGTCCGCGCGTCCAGATCAGGTTGTCGTTGATCTGCCACTGGGTCACTTTGCGGCCCTGGGTGTAGGTCTGGTCATTGCCGCCAAGGGTAGTGAAGGGTGCGTTGGAACTGCCCCCGGCGAGCACGATGGGAAAGGTTGCGAGCACCTGCGCGTAGTTGTTCGGCAGAAAGAGGCTCGAATACCAGCTTGCTCCGGGATTGAACTGATTGACCAAGTTCGGCGTGAAGAGGTGCGTGTACCCGGTGACCAGGGTGCGCTGCGGCTGCGGCGAGTAGGAGTTGAAGATGGGGTTGATGGGGTCGGTGTAGGCGGCCTGCAGACCGGTGTCCTGCTGGAAACGGTACCAGACGCTGTCTTTTGCATTGATCGTGTGATCGATCTTGAGGACGAGGAGGTTTTCGCTGTCGGAGTTGTTGAGCGACTGGGTTCGCTTGTTGGCGCAGCCGGAGCCATTGGAGAGATTGGACGAGGATTGGGCGCCGCTGAGCAGAGCCCCGTTGGTGTCGAGCGGGCAAGCAAGGACGGGTGTGGGTGTGCCCAAAGAATTGCTGTCGAGGGAGAACATGCTCCGGTAGAAGGCGACTTCCTGCGGCTGCGCGGGCAGAGCAGTGCCATTGACGGGATCGGCGCCGCCGAGCGGGAGTTGTTGCAACACGTATTGCTGGTAGGCAGGGGACGGTACGGTGGTGCGCGCCACGATGGGCAGCGCAATGCGGATGCCTTCGTAGTGGGCGAAGAAGAAGAGCCTGTTGGAGCGGATGGGTCCGCCCACGCTGACGCCGAATTCATTCACCGTGGAGCGCGGCTTCTTTGCGATGTTGCCCGGAGTGTCATTGGCGTGGAGGAAGAAGTCGGTGGCATTGAGCAGGGAGCCGTTCCAGGTCTCGTAGACATCGCCGTGGAACTGGTTCGTTCCCGATTTGGTGAAGTAGTTGACCTGCGAGGCGCCGTAGCGTCCTTGATCGACCGCGTAGGAGCTGGTGTTGACGGTCGCCTCCTGCAAGGCGTCCAGTCCGATGACGAGGTTTGTGGAGAGGCCGATGTTGAGGCCGAGGAACGGATCGTTTGAGTCGAAGCCGTCGAGTATGTATCCGTTCGAGGTGGCAGGGAGCCCGTTGAACTCGACGTTTCCGTAGCCGCCGGCGGCCTTGGCGTCGTTCGAAGAGCCGGCGGTATTCATCAGCGCGCCCTCGGCAAACTGGGCCACATAGGTGAGGTCCTGGCCGGGATTGGGCAGATTCTTGATCGTCTTCGCCTCCAGCGTGGAGGACGTATTCGCATTCTCAAGACTCATCAGCCCGGATTGCTCGATTACTTCCACCGACTGCGAGGTTGTCGCGAGAGCCAGCGTGAAGTTCACGGTGGCGGTCTGGCCGACCGAGACGCCGGTTGGCTGTGACGCACCCGGACCGAATCCCGCAGCGTGGACTTCGATGCGGTAGGTCCCCGGATTCACCTGGGAGAAGAGGAAGCGTCCCTCGCCATTACTCTTGACCAGGCGGACCGCGCCCGTATTGACCTCGGTGGCCTTGACCTCGGCGCCCGCAATCGCCGCATTGGTCTGGTCAGTCAGCATGCCTGCGAGGGCGCTGCTGGTTCCGCTCTGGGCCCGAAGTGGCAGCCCGTGCGTCACAGCCAGCATCACAAACGCGGCAACGGCTCGCCTGGCGGTGCGGAGAAGACGGTTCATTTAGGTGTACCTAATAATTAGGTAACCCTAATTCGGCGGGCCTGTCAAACGCTTGAGACGCGGTGATTCCTCCACCGCGAACCGATTCACGGTGTGCAGGCAACGCAGGCTTGGGCCGGGACCAAGCAAGAGGCAACGACGGAGATTCTGACTCTGCGCGTCAGAATGACGATTCTCTCCCACCCAAGCGGAGCTCGGATGGGGCACCCGGCTGAGGTTGAGCCGGCTAGCTGCGTTTGGCGATGAGGGTTTGGTTGTTCATGTAGGGGATGAGGGCGTCGGGGATGCGGACGGTGCCGTCGGGCTGCTGGTAGTTTTCGAGGATGGCGAGGTAGGTGCGTCCGACGGCGAGGCCGCTGCCGTTGAGGGTGTGGAGGAACTCGGATTTCTTCTGGGCTGATTTCGCTCCCGCGCCAGAGGGGCGGTAGCGGATGTTGGCGCGGCGGGCCTGGAAGGCTTCGAAGTTGGAGCAGGAGGAGATTTCGCGGTAGAGGTTCTGGCCGGGGAGCCAGACTTCGAGATCGTAGGTTTTGGCGGACGCGAAGCCCATGTCGGCGGTGCAGAGGAGCATGCGGCGGTAGGGCAGGCCGAGGAGTTCGAGGACGCGCTCGGCATCGCGGGTGAGGCGCTCGTGCTCTTCGTTGGACTTGTCGGGGGTGGTGAATTTGACCAGTTCGACCTTCTGGAACTGGTGCTGGCGGATCATGCCGCGGACGTCTTTTCCGTAGGAGCCGGCTTCCGACCGGAAGCAGGGAGTGTAGGCGCAGAAGCTGGTGGTGAGCTGGGACTCGTCGAGGGTCTCGTCGCGGAAGAGGTTGGTGACGGGGACTTCCGCGGTGGGAATCATCCAGTGGTCGGAGTCCTGATACTGGCCGGGCTCGTAGGGGCCCTTGTCGTCGCAGTGGAAGAGGTCTGCCGCGAACTTGGGGAGCTGGCCCGTGCCGAAGAGGGACTTCGAGTTGACCATGTAGGGCGGGAGGACCTCAGTGTAGCCATGCTCGCGAGTATGCAGGTCGAGCATGAAGTTGGCGATGGCGCGCTCGAGGCGGGCACCCTGGCCGTAGTGGACGACGAAGCGGGCGCCGGAGATCTTGGCGGCGCGCTCGAAGTCGAGGATGCCGAGGCGTTCGCCGATCTCCCAGTGGGGGAGGGGGGGAAAGGCGAAGGTGGGGGGAGTGCCCCAAAGTTTTTCGACGGAGTTGTCGTGCTCGGATCGGCCGACGGGGACGGAGTTCTGGGGCAGGTTGGGGATGGATTGGAGGATGGCGCGGAGCTGCTCGTCGGCGGCGGTTGCGGCGGCTTCGAGGGATTCGGTCTGGGACTTGAGGCCGGCGAGCTGAGCGGTGAGGGCGGCGGTGTCGCTGCCTTCGCGCTTGAGCTTGCCGAACTCGGCGGAGAGGGCGTTGCGCTGCGCCTTGAGGGTTTCGGCGTGGGTAATGGCTTCGCGGCGGTTGCGGTCGATGGCGGCGAAATCGCCAAGGACGGCGGCGGGATCCATGTTGCGGGCGCGGAGTTTTTCTTCGACGAGGGGCAGGTTGGCGCGGACGAAGGCGAGGTCTAGCATTGGGACGATTTTACCGGAGGGGCGTACCCCGGGGGCTGAAGCCCCTGGAGTGATGCGCGACGCGGACGGCCAAGCCTGAAGGCTTGGCTTACCTAGAAGCAAGAGCAAGTGCAAAGGCGAGAGCAAGAGCAAGTGCAAAGGCGAGAGCAAGAGCAAGTGCAAAGGCGAGAGCAAGAGCAAGAGCAAGTGCAAAGGCAAGGGCAAAAGAAAGGGCAACTACGGAGATGCTGACTCTTCGAGTCAGAATGACGGCGGGTTGGGGCTCGATGACGGCGAGTTGGAAACCGGAATGGGGTGCAACCACGGTGCAAGGTGCATGGGGTACCATGCGGGCATGCGTAGATTATTTGCCGCAGTTCTATTTCTGCTGGTGCTGGGCAGCAGTGCGCCGCGTGTGCGTGGCGAGGCGTATGACGCGAAGCCGAAGCTGGTGGTGATCCTGGTGATCGACCAGTTCCGCGGGGATTATCTGGACCGTTTCCGCGATTCGTTCACCACGGCGAATGGGTTCAACCTGTTTCTGAAGAAGGGCGCGTACTTCAACGACTGCTACTTCGACTATGCCAACACCAAGACCGCGCCGGGGCATGCGACGATCGGCACGGGGGCGTACACGGACGGGCACGGGATTGGCTCGAACGAGTGGTGGGACCTGAGGCGGAATACCGATCGCGTGGTCTCGTCGGTGGAGGACGAGCGCTACCGGATTGTGGGCAACTTTGAGGACCTGCCGGTGCCGCCGGGGACGGTGATTCTGCCGACGGCGGCGCGGATTGGCGCGTCTCCGCTGAACCTGCACGCGACCACCATCGGCGACGAGGTGCGGCTGGCGACGGGCGGGCAGGCGAAGCTGTTCGGCATCTCGCTGAAGGACCGGGCGTCGATTTTGCCGTCGGGGCAGACGGCCAATGCGGCGTACTGGATCGACCAGGCTTCGGGGAGGTTCATCTCGTCGACGTACTACATGGCGAAGCTGCCGGACTGGGTGATTGCGTTCAACAAGGGGCCGCGGATTGCGCAGGCGGTGAAGGAAGCGGGGCTGGCGGATACGAACGAGTTTTACAACCTGGTGGGGCGGACGACGGCGGCGAACAGCTATGAGCTGGATTTTGCCAAGGCGCTGATTGAGAACGAGAAGCTGGGGCAGGATCCGGTGACGGATGTGCTGACGGTGTCGCTTTCGGCGAACGATATCCTCGGCCACCAGATGGGGCCGGACTCCGACGATGAGAAGCAGATGGTGCTGTCGCTGGACCATGACATCGACAGCTTCTTCACCTGGCTGGACGAAAAGGTGGGGCTGGCCAATGTGGTGGTGGCGTTCACGGCGGACCATGGGATTGCGCCGATTCCGGCTGAAGCGGCGAAGCTGGGCGTGGCTTCGGCGAGCATCGATCTGGACGCGCTGGGGGTGAGCATCGACGCGGCGCTGAACAAGCGCTTCTCGCCGGGCATGAAGAAGGAGTACCTGATGCCGACGCAGGAGCTGCCGTATATTCAGCTCGATCCGCGGGCGTTTCCGAAGACGGTGACGGAAAAGGATGCGGAGCAGGCGGTGGCGGATGCGATTCCCGCGGCGTTTCGGGCGCTGGGGCCGCCGCCCTCGCCGCCGAACAACAACCTGACGGTCGAGGGCGACCGCAAGTACTCGGACACGCGGCTGGACGCGAACCCGACGGTGGCGTTTGTGCGCACGCGGGTGGATTTGGCGGACGGGAAGATTCCGGCGACGGAGTTTGGGCGGCTGATCGCGCACAGCTATACGGCGAATGGCGACTGGTACGTGATGGTGGTGCCGACGGCGTACCAGATGGAGTATCTGAATGGCATCCGGACCACGCATTTTTCGCCGTGGAGCTACGATCGGCATGTGCCGCTGGGGTTCTATGGTGCGGAGTTTGTGCCGGGGTATTATCGCCAGCAGGTGGCGCCGGTGGACATCGCGGCGACGCTGGCGTCGCTGCTGGGGGTGAATGCGCCGTCGGCCAGCGTGGGGCATGTGCTGACGTTTGCGCTGAAGGATGCGGGAAGGTAAAGAATTGGCGGGGACTCTAGTGCGGGTCTTCGGCCCGCGGGAGCGGCTGGGCTATTTGAGGGCGTCGACGGCGGCGAGTTCTTCGCGGACGATCTCGGGGGGCAGGGGCGCGTAGCCGAGGGACGCGCACTGCTTCTGTCCGGTGGTGAGCATCCAGTGCAGAAAGCCGGCGATGGCGGCGCGTTTGCGCGGGTCGGCGGAGGTGCGGGGGACCAGGAGCCAGGTAAACGTGGTGATGGGGTACGCCTCTTTGGCGGGCATGTTGAGGGCGGAGTAGCGCAGGTCGTCTTCGCCGGAGTGGGTGTGGGTGGCGACGGCGGCCTCGATGCTGGCGAGGTCGGCCTGGATGAAGCGTCCGGCGGGATTGCGCACGGCGGCGTAGGTCATGCGGTGCTGGATGGCGTAGGTGAGCTCGACGTAGGAGATGGAGTTGGGGGTCTTCTCCACCTGCTGCGCGATGCCTTCGTTTCCAGTGACGCCGATGCCGGTGGGCCACTCGATGGTGGCGCCGACGCGGGTCTTCCAGTCGGGGCTGGCCTGGGCGAGGTAGCTGGTGAAGACGAAGGTGGTGCCGCTGCCGTCGGACCGGTGGACGACGGTGATTGCGGCGTCGGGCAGGTGCGCGTCTTTGTTCCATTCGCGAATGCGCGGGTCATTCCACTTGAGGATTTTTCCGGAGAAGATGTCGGCGAGGAGCTGCGGGGTGAGATTGAGGCCGTGGGATTCGCCGGGCAGGTTGTAGATGGGGACCACGCCGCCGACGACGGTGGGGATGTGGAGGAGCTGCATCTCCGGCGAGGCCTGGTCGCGCTGGGCGGGAATATCGGAGGCGGCGAGATCGATTTTGGCGGCGGCGAGTTCCGCGATGCCGGCTGCGGAGCCGATGGCGTCGTAGCGGATGGGAAGGCCGCCGGGCTCCTGCGCGAAGGAGCGGAACCAGAGCTGATAGAGCGGCGCGGGGAAGGTAGCGCCGGCGGCGCGCAGGCTGACGGCGGAGGCTCGCGGCAGTGGCGGCGGCCGGCGGCACCGGACTGGCAGAGATGCCGCCGGCAAGGGCGGCAAGCAGGCGGGCGCCGAGCTGGTCGGCGAGGTCGTCGACGATGCTGTCGGTGCGGAAGCGGCTGGGCGTGACCAGGTAGGACCAGAGCGGGTGGTCCGCGGCGTCGGTGAGCTCGGCCGAGAGGTAGCCCTGGTAGTTGGTGAGGGTGACGCTGTTGGAGCGGGGATTGATGGAGACGGTTCCGGTGGGCCACATGACGGCGTCGGCGTGCAGGACGGCCTGGGCGGATTGGGCGTCGTCGGCGATGTGGATGCTGGCGCTTTTCTTCAGGCGGGCGATGAGCCGGGTGCGCAGGGCGTCGGCAGCGCCGCCGCCGGTGAGGGGCGCGACGAAGACGGTGTGAATGTTGCCGGATGCGGCGGGCTGCTGGGCGGCCGCGGGGTGGTGGCAGAGAAGCAGGCTCCACAGTGCGAGCAGCAGCCAGGGCTGACGGCCGGCGGGCGCGGGGATTGCGCGGGGATGGGGTTGGAGCTGCGGATTCACAGGGGCGTCCTTAGCTGCTGTCGGAACAGGATACCTTGTCCAGCGTTGGCGAAACGTGAAAGCCGCCCGCCATTACACTGGTAGAGGTGCAAACGGCGGTGTGGTTGTGAGTAAGCCCGACATGCGAGTGAACCTGGCCGGAGTGGAGCTGCGGTCGCCGGTGATTGCGGCGGGCGGGACCTTTGGCTATGGGGTGGAGTTCGAGGACATTGTCTCGCTCGACCGGATTGGCGCGTTTGTGACCAAGGGGTTGTCGCGGGAGCCGATGACGGGCAACGCCAGCCCGCGGATTATTGAGACGCCGGCAGGGATGATGAACGCGATCGGCCTGCAGAACATCGGGGTGCGGGCGTTCGTCGCGGAAAAGCTGCCGAAGCTGCGCAACATGACGGGCGTGGTGACGATTGCCAATGTGTTTGGGTACACGATTGAGGATTGCGTCGAGGTGATCGAGGTGCTGAACGACGCGCCGGGCGTCGCCATGTACGAGCTGAATGCGAGCTGCCCGAATACCAGCCACGGCGGAATGGTGTTTGGGACGGACCCGGACTCGCTCTACCGGCTGGCGGTGCGCTGCCGGGAGGCGGCGGACGCGGCGGGCCGGCCGCTGATGGTGAAGCTCTCGCCGAACGTGACCAGCATCGGGCTGATGGCGAAGGTGGTGGCGGATGCGGGGGTGCAGGCGATCTCGCTGGTGAATACGTTTGTGGCGCTGGCGATTGACGTGGAGACACGCCGGCCGCGGATTGCGAATGTGACCGGCGGCTTGTCCGGGCCGGCGATCCGGCCGATTGCCGTGCGGATGGTGTACGAGGCCGCGCAGGCAGTGGGGATTCCGGTGGTGGGGATGGGCGGGATCGTGCGGGCGGAGGATGCGGTGGAGTTTATGCTTGCCGGGGCGACGGCGGTGGAGGTGGGTACCGCCAGCTTTGCCGATCCGCGGGCGGTGGAGAATATTGCGAATGGGCTGCGGCGTTGGTGCTCGGGGCACGATGTGGCGAAGGTGAGTGAGTTGACGGGCGGCGATGGTGCGGTAAAGCTAGTTCTCTCAGTTCTCAGTTCTCAGTTCTCGTTCAGTTCTCAGTTCGCAGTTCTCAGTTGCCAGTGCCAGTTGCCGGTTGCCGGTGGGCGAGACGCAGCCATTGTGGCGGTGGGACGAAATGTGGGATTGTTCTCTGTACTCAGAATGACAGGTGAGATTGAGTGGGGTTTCCAACAAGCTGGCGCGGGTCGCGGCTTTAGAATTGGGGTGTGAGCACAGAGACGATTTTGGCGGCTGGGGTTGAGGGTGTGGGCGGATTGAAAACGGTTCGACGGGCGCTGCTGTCGGTGACGGACAAGACCGGGCTGGTGGAGTTTGCGCGGGCGCTGGCGGGGCATGGGGTGGAGCTGGTGTCGACCGGCGGGACGGCGCGGGCGCTGCGCGAGGCTGGGCTGGAGGTGCGCGACATCAGCGACCTGACCGGCTTTCCGGAGATGCTGGACGGGCGGGTGAAGACGCTGCATCCGAAGGTGCATGGCGGGATTCTGCATATCCGTGGGAATGCCGAGCATGTGGCGTCCGTTGAGGAACATGCGATTGAGCCGATCGACATGGTGGTGGTGAACCTGTACGCGTTTGAGAAGACGGCGGGCAGGCCGGGCGTGGCGTTTTCCGACATCATTGAGAACATCGACATTGGGGGCCCGTCGATGGTGCGGTCGGCGGCGAAGAATTTTGAGGATGTGGCGATTGTGACGTCGGCGGCGGATTATGCGGCCATCGCCGAAGAGCTGGCGGCGAATGCCGGGGGCGCTGGGGCGGGCGACGCGCTGGCGGCTGGCGCGGGCGGCGTTTGCAGTGACGGCGGCGTACGACGCGGGGATTGCGACGACGCTGGAGAGCATCGTTGAGCCGGTGCCGCATGGCGTGCCGGCCATCTTCGACGACGATGCGCTGCCGGAGACGATCCGGGTGATTGATCCGTTAAAGACGGTGCTGCGGTATGGCGAGAATCCGCACCAGAAGGCCGCACTGTATGTGGACGGAAGCGGGCGCGGTGTGGCGGCGGGGAAGCAGTTGCAGGGCAAGGAGCTGAGCTACAACAACATCGTCGACCTGGACGCATGCTGGGAGCTGGTGGGCGAGTTCTGCGGACCCGGTGAGGCCGCGCAGGATGCGGCGGTGGCGATTATCAAGCACACCAACCCCTGCGGCGCGGCGACGGGAGCGACGGTGGTGGAGGCGTACCGGAGGGCGCTGGAGGCCGATCCGGTGTCAGCGTTTGGCGGGGTGATCGGGATCAATCGCGAGGTGGACGGCGCGGCGGCCGAGGAGATTGCGAAGCTGTTTGTGGAGGCGATCGTTGCGCCGTCGTTTACTGCCGAGGCGGTGGCGCGGTTTGCGGCGAAGAAGAACCTGCGCCTGCTGGAGATTGCGCCGCGCAAGACGGATGCCGGCAAGCCGGTGCGGACGCTGAAGCAGGTTTCGGGCGGTTTTCTGATGCAGGATGCCGACCGCTACCGCATCGTCGAGGCGGATTTGCAGGTGGTGACTGAGCGGGCTCCAACGGCGGAAGAGATGCGGGCGCTCGAGTTTGCGTGGAGCGTGTGCAAGCATGTGAAGTCGAACGCGATTGTGTATGCGCGGTTTGACCAGGGCCACGGGCAGACGGTGGGCATCGGCGCGGGACAGATGAGCCGGGTGGACGCGGCGCGGTTTGGGGCGATGAAGGCGGTGCTGCCGCTGGCCGGGACAGTGGCGGCGTCGGACGCGTTCTTTCCGTTTCCGGACGGGCTGGAGACGGTGGCAGCGGCGGGTGCGACGGCGGTGATTCAGCCGGGCGGCTCGGTGCGCGATGCCGAGGTGATTGCGGCGGCGAACCGGCTGGGCGTGGCCATGGTTTTCACCGGGATACGACATTTCCGCCATGGCTAGGGCGCGGGCGGGGTACTCCGGGTGGCGCTGAAACGGATATAATGGTTGACTCGGGCGCTTCGCCGCAGGTGCGCAGCATCCATCGGAAGCACCGCATCGTCTAACTAGTGTTTGTGTCCTTTATTGCGCCGGATAGGAACCTTTGCCCATGACCATGCTTGTTCGTGCTTCGCGGATTCATCCCTTCCGGCTGGTTCCCGTCGCCGCGCTGTTGCTTGCCGCCACCGTCGTGCAGGCCGCCGCGCCGCCGCCGGAGAAGTCTCCTGCAGCCAATGCCGCAACTGCCCAGAGCGAGGCCGACGCCGCGCGCTCCAACGCGTACTACCACTACGGGCTGGCACATCTGTATGAACAGATGGCGGTCAACGCCGGACGCCCGGACTACGCGAACCAGGCGGTGGAAGAGTACAAGTATGCGCTGGACGCCGATCCGAACTCCGAGTTTTTGCAGGACGGGCTGGCCGATTTGTACTTCAAGATCGGGCGCATCAAGGATGCAGTGACGGCGGCGCAGGACCAGGTGAAGCGCAATCCGAACGATGTTGCGGCGCATACGCTGCTGGGGCAGGTGTATCTGCGCTCGCTGAGCGACACCCAGGGCACGCAGTCGGGCGAGGTGCTGCAACTGGCGATCGGCGAATATGAAACCATTGCGCGGCTGAAGCCGAATGACCTGGAGACCAAGCTGCTGCTGGGGCAACTGTATGCGTTGAACCATGACAGCGCCAAGGCGGAGGCGATCTTCAAGGACGCGCAGAAGCTGGACGCCGATTCCGAGGACGTGGTGCTGAACATGGCGCGGCTGTACAGCGAGAACGGGGACACGCAACGCGCGGTGGATACGCTGTCGGCGGTGCCGCAGTCGGACCGCACGGCGCGCATCGAGTTTTATCTTGGGGCCAGCCTGGACCAGTTGAAGAAGCCGAAGGAGGCTGCCGCGGCGTATCGCCGCTCGCTGGAGCTGGAGCCGGACAATCCGGACGCGCAGCATGCGCTGGCCAAGGCGCTGATGGCGGACGACCAGTTGGACGAGGCGCTGACGGTGTTCCAGCAACTGGTTGCGGCCGATCCGACCGACGCCGAGTCGCAGGTACACGTCGCCGAGATTCAGCGGCGCCAGGGTCACTACGACGACGCGCTGGCGACGCTGGAGAAGGCCAAGGCGCTGGTGCAGGATTCGGCCGAGCTGAGCGTCAACGAAGCTCTGATTTACGATGCGCAGGGCAAGTACGATCAGGCCACCGGCATTCTGACCGGACTGCTGGATTCCTCGTCGCATGCCGATGGCAAGTACTCGGAGCCGGAGAAGCAGAACCGCGGATACTTCCTGAGCCGGCTGGGGATTATCTACGGGGAAGAGAACAAGACAGCCGAAGCGGTTGCGACGTACAAGCAGCTGGTGGAACTGGGCGGCGACTGCGAGGGCAGTCCGGCCAGCGACGACCAGGCGCATCCTTGCTACGCGCGCGACGGATACCAGGGCGAGATCGACGCCTATCGCGAAGCGCACCAGTGGAAGGACGCAACGGCGGTGGCCGCCGAGGCAGCCAAAGGCCTGCCGAAGGACCACGATATCCAGATGGTGTACGCGCAGCAGCTTTGCGACATGGGCCAGGTGGACGAGGGGCTGGCGCTGGCGAAGGCGCAGTTGACCGGGACCCCGGACGATCTGGATGTGCATGAGCGGCTGGCCGAGATCTACATCCGGCTGAAGCGGTTCAAAGAGGCGGGCGAGCAACTGGACAAAGCCGAGGCGCTGGCCACCAAGCCCGACGAGAAGCTGAACCTGATCTATCTGCGCGGAGAGTTTTTCGAGCGGCAGAAGCTGTATGACCAGGCCGAAGTCCAGTTCCGCAAGGCGCTGGAGATCGACCCGCACAATCCGGGGGTGCTGAACTACCTGGGTTACATGCTGGCCGACCAGAATGAGAAGCTGCCCGAGGCGCTGAAGATGATCCAGGAAGCGGTGGACCTGGAGCCGCAGAACTACGCGTACCTGGACTCGCTGGGCTGGGCTTACTTCAAGACCGGCCAGTATCCGCAGGCGGAGGAGAATCTGCGCAAGGCGATTGAGCGGATGAACACCGATCCCGCGCTGCACGACCATCTGGGCGAGGTGTACGAGAAGACAGGCAATCTGAAGATGGCGGTCGCGCAGTGGGAGCGCTCGATGACCGAGTACGCCCATTCGCTGCCAGCCGATGCCGACCCGGAAGACGTGCAGAAGGTCGAGCACAAGCTGGAGAATGCCCGGGTGAAACTGGCCAAGCTAGCCCCCGCGGCGGACAAGGACGCACACTAGGCTTCGGTCGCGGATGGCGTGAGTTGCAAGGTGCATGTCCCAGGGGCTAAGGCCCGGGCGGTACTCCGGCTGGTTGTGCCGGGAACTCAAGTCCGGACCTATCTTTCCGGGCCTGGCTTATAGCCGGTGGGTGGGCTTAAGGACAGAGACTGGGCTTAGCCGCGCCAGTTACACTTAATCGTGAGTTTAAACGGGACCAAGCAAACGGACTTGCGTCTTTGTGCCGTGTCCGCCGATGTGGGCGAGGCGCTGGGAGCGCGGGTGTATGCCGCGCCCGAACGCCCGTCGCGGACGGCGTTTCAGCGCGACCGCGAACGCATTGTGCAGGCGCGCGCCTTCCGCCGCCTGGCGGGCAAGACGCAGGTGTTCACCAGCCGCGCGTCGGACCACTTCCGCAGCCGCCTGACCCACACCATTGAGGTGATGCAGATTGCGCGCAGCGTGGCCGAGGCGCTGGGACTGAACCAGGACCTGGCCGAGACGCTGGCGCTGGTCCACGACATCGGCCATCCGCCGTTTGGCCACGCGGGCGAGCGGGCGCTGGATGAATGCCTGAAGCGGCACGGGTTGCGCTTCGACCACAATCTGCACGCGCTGCGCATTGTGGAGCACTTCGAGCAGCGCTATGCGGCGCACCGCGGATTGAACCTGACGCTGGGGGTGCGCGAGGGAATCATCAAGCACTCGCGCGACTACAATCCGGCGGAATACCCCGACCTGGCCGGCTACCTGCTGGGCAAGCGGCCTCCGCTGGAGGCGCAGATCATCGATTTGGCGGACGAGATTGCGTATCTCACGGCGGACCTGGACGACGGGGTCGAGTCGGGATTGCTGGAGATCGACCATATTCGCAGGCACGTCGACATCCTGGCCCACTGCTACGCGGAGGTGGAACGGCAGCACGCCGGAGTGGATGCGAAGTTCCTCTTCAACGAGGCGCTGCAATTGATGCAGAACGTGCTGACGGACGACCTGATCGCGACCACGCTCGCCAATACGCACGCGATCGGCGCGACCACGCTGGACCAGGTGCGCGACCACCCGGCGCGGCTGGCGACCTTCTCCGCGCTGGCCGAGGCCCACCGTCTCCAGGAGAAGCGATACCTGTACGACACGCTCTACACCTGCGACGCGCTTTCGCTGGAACACAGCAAGGCGGAGCAGGTGGTGACCGAGCTGTTCGATTTCTGGATCAAGGAACCGCAGGAGCTGCCGGTGGGCTATGTGGATGAGATTGAGACGGAAGGGCTGGCGCGCGTGGTTGCCGACTACATTGCGGGCATGACCGACAGCTTCATCCTGCTGCAATACGCGCAGGTGAAGCGGACCATCCGGCGCAAGTAAAAATCGATCTGCCCTTGAGTTGCTCCGGTGCATCCAACAGGAAGGCACAAGGAGCAACCCTATGAACGGCAGATCGTTCCATTCGCTCGCAGCGCTGGCCGCGCTGTTGATCTTGCCCGTCGCCGGCGGAGCGCAGGCGCCGCAGCAGGCCGGGACCCTGCACGATCGCGGGCCAGCCGGATCAGGCGACGCTGGTGCGGATGAACGGCAAGTCGTACGTGGACATCGAGTCGCTGGCGCGGGTGACGCACGCATCGATCCGGTTTCAGGGCAGCCAGACCATCCTGACTTTACCGGGGGCGGGCGCTCCCGCGGCGCCAGTGGCAGCGAACCGGCCTCCCGAATTTTCCGGAGGCTTTCTCAGCGCGGAGATCGAGGCGCTGACGCAGATTCGCGAGTGGCGTGCGTCCTTGGTCAACGCGATCCAGAACAATTACCCGGTTACGGCGAACTGGGTTGACCCTCTGCAGCGTTCCGCGGATGCCAAGCTTCAGCTCGCAATTGCCGCCGCCACTACCGGGCCCGATCTGCAGGCAGCGGAGTTGTTGCGGAATGAGTTTGCCAACATGCAAGCGATGAGCGATCAGTTCGTGGCGATGCATGCCAAGGTGAACTACATCGCGCCGGACGCGGTCGACAACAACCCGGCGAACCAGAAGATTCTGGACTGCTCGCACGCGCTGGCGTCGATGGCCGCAACCAAACAGTTCCAGGATGAGGCGTCGTGCCACTGAGGTTGGCGACGAACGCGGGGGCTGCGAGGCGGCAAGGCGGGAGTGATTTGGCGTCCCCAACAGGGTTCGAACCTGTGTTGCCGCCGGGAACAGGCGGAGTCCTGGGCCACTAGACGATAGGGACGATGGATACAGCAAAGCGGCGAACCGGTTGGCGGATTCCACCCTGCATCCGGGTTCATCCCAATCTTACAACAGGGCAGCGGCGGCGAGAGCGCAAAGAAGGCGCGGTCATTTTTCGCCGCACTGCGCTTGCGGTGTGACGTTGCGCACGCCGAGAGCGACGGGCGGGAGATACAATTCGCCATGTCCGAAGACTGCGAACAGGATGTCGCGGAGGCCTTGGCGCGTCTGAAGCGCGACGTGGGCAACCTGACGGACGCGCTGGGACAGCTTGGCGTGAAGCCATGCAGCGTGTGCGGGAAGTTTTATCGCGACTCCAACGGCAGCTTGTTCCCGGCAGACGGCGCTCCGGTTTGCTACGCTTGCTTTCCCAGTTGGTGGGCTGACTACTCGGGCAACCTAAGTACGGCAGATCGGGAGTCGATAGAATTCAAGATCACCTCGTGGCTGATTGGATTTCATCGCGGCCGGATATTCCGCGATGTGAAGAGTCTGCCGCCGAAAGAGGCCCAGGAGATTCACCTGGTTGTCGCCTGCCGCGAGTGCAGCGGCACGGGTGCGATTGGCGGCGGAAAGTGCCGGTACTGCCTGGGCAATGGAACGGTGTGGCTGATCGCGCCCAGGAAGGGCTGGTCAATCGGCGAGTAAGGGCAGAAGGACGCGGCCGGGGCTGTGGGTTCGCGCGTCCGCCGCGGGTCTCCTCAGGAAGCTGCGTCCGCGAGCAGGATGCGGAGATCGCGCAGATTGTGGCCGGTGGGACCGGTGACGACGGTGGCGCCGACAGCGCTGAGCCAGGTGGAGGAGTCGAAGTCGTCGAGTGCGCGCTGGGCGCGGGGGCGTGCGTCGCCTTCGAGCGTGTGCCGGTCGATGACTGCGCCGGCTGCGCTGCTGTTGCCGTCGAGGCCGTCGGAGCCGGCGGAAAGAACGGCGAGAGGGCCGTCGTCGGCGGTGAGCTGGGTTGCGATATAGAGCGCGAAGTGTTGATTGCGGCCGCCTGCGTGCGGCGTGGCGGAGGAAAGTTGAGGCGGGACCCTGACCGTGATTTCGCCGGCGGAGATGAGACAGACGCGCGGGTGCTCGCGGCGCAACTGGCGCAGGCGATGGAGGAGATAATCGGCGGCGGCGGCGTAGTCCCAGTCGTCGCAGGAGTTGTCGATGACTGCATGAAAGCCGAGGAGTTCCGCGTGGCTGCGCGCGAGTTCGGCAAACTCGTCGCTGTCGAGCAGCTTCCATCCGCGCGAGATGAGCTGGCCGGGCTTGGGCGATTCGGGCAGGTCAGGGGACGCAAAGAAGCGGCGGACCGATGCGGGGAACCGCTGCAGCAGATCGTAGCGCGCGAGGATCTCGCGGCATTGGGCGACGGTGGTGGGGTCGGCGATGGTGGGGCCGGATGCGAGCGCATCGAGGTGCGCGGGCGGCACGTCGGAGACGAACAGCGAGATCGTCTGCGCATGGCCAGCGGCGAGCGCGAGGCGTCCGCCTTTGACGGAGGAGAAATGTTTGCGGATGCAGTTGATCTCGACGATGGAGGCGCCGCTGTGGACCAGCGCCTGGTGGAAGGCGATGGTGTCGGCGAGCGAGATGGCGGGGTCCAGCGGAAGCTCCATCATGGCGGAGGCGCCGCCGCTGAGGAGGAAGATGCAGAGGGTTTGCTGCGGCGGGGCGTTGGCGACCGCGTGCAGCATTGCCAGCGCCGCGGCGGCTCCGGCAAACGAGGCCGGGTTGGGGACGGGATGGCCGCCGGGAAAGAACTGAATGGCCGCAGGCAGATCGCGGGGACGCTCGGGGGCGATCAGCACTCCCTGCACATCGCAGGACGGCGGAAGACGCAGGCGGGGGAGCAGGGAAGTGAGCATTGCGGCGGCGGCTTTGCCGGCGGCGACGATGCGAACGCGGTCGAGGCGATCGAGAGCGACAGCGTTTTCGCCGCCAAGGGCGAGGTGCGCTCCGTCGGCGTTTGTGACGATCTGCAGCGTGCGGTCGAAGGCGCGATCGATGCTGCAGCCGGCCAGCGCCTGCGAGAAGATGCTGCGCGCGATTTGCTTCAGGTCGTCCACGTTAGCTCGCTTCCGGGCAGCGGTTGTTACTCCGCGAGTTGCCGCATCACCCGGATCAATTCGGACTTGCCTTCGAAGCCGATGCCGGGCAGGTCGGGCATGGTGACGTAGCCGTTCTCGACGCCGACGCCGTCGGGAAATCCGCCGAAGGGCTGGAAGAGGTCGGGATAGCTCTCGTTGCCGCCGAGGCCGAGGCCCGCGGCGATGTTGAGCGACATCTGGTGGCCGCCATGGGGGATGCAGCGGCGCGGCGACCAGCCGGCGGCGTTGATGACCTCGAGCGTGCGCAGATACTCGCAGAGGCCGTAGGAGAGCGCGCAGTCGAACTGCAGCCAGTCGCGGTCGGGGCGCATGCCACCGTAGCGCAGCAGGTTGCGCGCGTCCTGGTGGCTGAAGAGGTTTTCGCCGGTGGCCATCGGGCCCGGGATAGAACTCGGCGAGCGCCGCCTGCAGCGCGAAGTCGAGCGGATCGCCGGCCTCCTCGTACCAGAACAGCGGGTAGTCGCGCAGCATCTTGGCGTAGGCGATGGCGGTTTCGAGATCGAAGCGGCCGTTGGCGTCGACGGCGAGTTGCGCGTCGCCGCCGATTTCCGCGAGCACCGCCTCGATGCGCGGCGCGGTCTTCGGCCAGATCGGCCGCCGCCGATCTTCATCTTGACCACGGTGTAGCCGCGATCGAGATAGCTGCGCATCTCGGCGCGCAAGGCGTCGAGGTCCTTGCCGGGGTAGTAGTAGCCGCCGGCGGCGTAGACGAAGACGCGGGGATCGGCCGTGTGGCCGTAGCGCTCGGCGAGCAGGCGGAACAGCGGCTTGCCGGCGATCTTGGCGACCGCGTCCCATACCGCCATATCGATGGTGCCGACGGCGACCGAGCGCTCGCCGTGGCCGCCGGGCTTCTCGTTCTTCATCAGGGTCGCGCCAGATGCGGTCGGGATCGAGGTTGTCGCCGGCGTCGTTCAGCAGCGATGTCGGGATCGGCCTCGAGCAGCCGCGGCGGCGAAGCGCTCGCGGATGAGGCCGCCCTGGCCGTAGCGTCCGTTGGAGTTGAAGCCGTAGCCGACGACGGCCGGCCGTCGCGCACGACGTCGGTGACGACGGCGACGAGCGACAAGGTCATTTTGGAAAAGTCGATGTACGCGTTTGCGATGGGGGAGGCGATCGGCAGCGTCACTTCGCGGATGTCAACGATGCGCATGGAGTGCCGGTTCCTTGATCAGACAAAGTCCCTTTCGACCATACTGCAAAGCGGCGGTCCCGCCAACCGGAGGGCGATGGATTGGAGTGGCCGGGGTGGACGAATGAGACAAGTCGACGGCGGGCGCTCAGCCGCCCGGGAAGGGCTGCGTCGATTCACTGCACGGTCAGCGAGACAACCGTC
Organism: uncultured Acidobacteriaceae bacterium; assembly: GCA_963787905.1. Lineage (GTDB taxonomy): Bacteria > Acidobacteriota > Terriglobia > Terriglobales > Acidobacteriaceae > Edaphobacter. The sequence goes on from CAWBFL010000104.1 coordinate 22,957, forward strand.
GAATGGGAGAGCGCGCCGGAGGTTGCGGTTACGGTAATGCTGTAGGTCTGGGACGGGTTGCTGTTCCCCCCGCCGCCCCCTCCTCCTCCTCCTCCGCAGCCGATCAGCGTTGCCACGCCGCCCGCGCCTGCCAGGAGGACCACGATGGCAGCAAGCCGGCGCAGCCGCGCCTGCGAGCGCCGCGTCGTGGTCGCGAAGGGCAGCAGCAGGAATCCGATGGCCATGAGCGGCAGGCCGCGGCCCGGATGCGGGATGCGTTCCAGGGTTGCGGACTGGGGCACCTGGATGGTCAGGGTGACGTTGGTTGCGGAGGTTCCGGCCGCGAGCGACTGCGGGCTAAAGGTTGCGCTGAACCCAGCCGGCAGACCGGTGGCTGAAAAAGTTACGGCGGCGGGGAAGGTGGCGCCGCCGGACGGACTCATGGGCAGCGTGAAAGTGGCTGTGCCGCCGGGCTGGACGGTCTGCGACGAACCGCTGCCACCGGTGTTGAGGCTGAAGTCCTGGACGGTTTCGGCGACAGCGGCGCTGGAGACGGAGGTAAAGTTCGCGTCCCCGGAGTAGGCCGCGGTAATGGAATGCGAACCGGCCGCGAGCGTGGCGATGCTGAGGGACGCGATGCCGCCGTTGAGAGCGGCTGTCGCGAGCGTCGTGCCGCTATCGGAGAAGGCCACGGAGCCGGTGGGTGTGCCGGCTGAAGACGAAACCGTCGCGGTCAGCAAGACGGCATTCTGAAGCAGGACGGGATTGGGCGAGGCGGTCAATCCCGCTGAAGGCGCGGCCTTGTTCACGGTGATGGAGTGGGTGACTTCGGCAGCGGCGGCGAAGTTGGTGTTGCCGGGCTGATCGGCTGCAACCACGACCGTACCCGCGCCGGTGATGGTGAGGGCGCTGCCGCTGATCGATGCCGGCCCGGAGAGCACGCTGAAGGTTACGGCCAGCCCGGAGCTGGCGGTGGCCGAGAGCGACACCGGAGCAGTGCCGTAGTTGACGGGCGATGGCGGCGCCGCGAAGGTGATGGTCTGCGCTGCGGCCGCGACGGGGAAGCTGGCGTTCTGCGTGGCGGCGGCGTAGTTGCCCGCCGCGGCCTGGCTCGCCTGCAAGACCACGGTGCCCGCGCCAGTCAGCGTCACGGTTGCATTGGCGATGGTGGCCGGACCGCTGACGACGGAATAGGTAATGGCGCCGGAGGAGTTCGACGTGGCGGCTACAGGGAAGGGTGCATCGCCGTAAGTGTGGTTGGGAACAGAGAAGCTGATGGTGGGCGTCAGCGGCGAGACGCTGTACGGGAGGGAGTTGGAGGCGCTCGCATTGAAGATGGGATCGCCCGCGTAGGCAGCGGTCAGGCTGTCGGTCCCGATGGGCAGCGCGGTAACGGTCAAGGTGGCAACGCCGCTGCTGAGCGTGCCGGTGCCGAGGCTGGTGCTGCCGTTGGAGAAGGCAATGCTCTCGCCGTTGGTGCTGTTAGTTTGCGCGGAGTAGGGGCTGAGGGTTGCGCTGAGCGTGACCTGCTGTCCAACGGTGCTGCTGGTGGGATTGGCGCTCAGGGTCAGGGTGGTCACGATGAGAGCAGTGACGCTTACCGAATTCGATCCAGAAGCGCTGTTGTAGTTCGATGAGC
>CAWBFL010000105.1:0-14180 GCA_963787905.1 uncultured Acidobacteriaceae bacterium
CTGTTCTGCTGCTCGAACCATCGTATTGCTCGTCGTGCTGGCGCACTTCGAAGACCTGCTCGCCGACGACCGCCAGGCCGACGCCCGCTCCGACGATCACGAAGTGCTCGTGCCCGTGCTTCTCCAGCCGGGTGACGGCGCCGGGCGGCGCCTCGAAATACCGGACCTCGGCGCTCGGCCCCGGATCGCCGGGAGCGTCCTGCGCCCGCCCACGAGCGTGTGCCGCACGACGTTGGTCGCGACGCCGGGAACGTAGCCCTCGCGCTCCACGCCCTCCCAGCCCGTGCCGTTCCTCGCTATCCTGCTCCGTTGCATACGGTCCATTCTACACCTAGGCGCAAGGCGAAAGCCGCGTGCGGGCGAGCGGCGTGGCCTCCACGCGGGCGAGCCGCGAGATGCCGTTCGTGCCGGGGGGCCTTCGTGGCGGCGGTCGCGTAGCAGGTCGCATGGTTAGCCACTGGCTCTTCAAGAGCGAGCCCGAGACCTATGGCTTCGACCGCTTGCAGCGCGAGGGGCGCACCGAATGGAGCGGCGTGCGCAACTATCAAGCACGCAACAACATGCTCGCCATGAAGCGCGGCGACCTCGGCTTCTTCTATCACTCGAGCACCAAAGAGCCGGGGGATCGCCGGCATCGTCGAGGTCGTGCGCGAGGCGTATCCCGATTTCACCGCACGCGACCGCAACTCGCCCTACTACGATCCCAAGGCGAGCGACGCGAACCCGATCTGGCAGATGGTCGACGTCGCGCCCGTCCGCGAGCTCGAGCGCTACGTGACGCTCTCCGAGCTGCGCCGCAGCGTCGCTCTCGCGAGCACGATGGTCCTTCTCAAGCGGGGTTCCCGCCTCTCCGTGCAGCCGGTCCATCCGCGCGAATGGCAGATCATCGTCGAGCTCGCCAAGCAGCCGCCGCCGGAATAGGAGACGAAGGCCCGCATCGTGCCGCGGGCGACGAGCGCAGATAGTCCTCCGCTGCAAGCGTGATCTTGGCCGACCCACGAGCGGCGACGAACCATTGGCGCGATCTGCTGCCGGTTTATCGCAACGAACTGGCGACGTTTCAAAGCAGACTCAAATCACTCGGTTCCGCACCGCCGGCCGGCGCGACGGCAACTCCTGCGCGTCTTCCTCAGGTTGCGTTCACGCTCGCCTCGGGCGCGGGTGAGACGTTTACGGTGCGCCCCGGCGAGAAGCTCTACGCGGACACGGCAACGCCAATCGCCAGCGTCGCGCCAAGAATGCGGACGGTCTGACCGGGATACGCGTGTCGGCGCGCCAGGAGACGCCCATCCACTTCACCCTCGCAAGTCCGGCGCAAATCCTGGTCGGGTTTTTCAAGTCTTCCTCCAGCAAGGCGATGAATGTATCGCCGGCTACGGAGCAGTGGAACATCTTGCTGCCCGACGCCATCACGACCGCGGTGGGGCTCCCGGTTACGGTATGGACGAAACCGCTGCCGGCTGGGGCGAACGACCTGGATCTTGGCAAAGGAGCGTACGTCGTTGTCGGCTTCATTCCCGATAGCGCCCACGTAACTCCACACGTGAACTTCTCAACCACAGGGACCAACGGCCAGCCGCCGAACCTGGACTGGCTCTTCGAAAACTAGCGGCTGGCATCTTCGTGCTGATTCAACCGTCCCGTGCCCCAGGGGAGCCCGCCCTAGCTGCAGCCGCTGGTGCTGCCGCAGCTCATGCAGCGGTAGCACGACCCAGACCGCGTCATGATAGCTCCGCACGTCGCACAGGAAGGCGAGTCGCCCATCTCGTACATCTCCTTCATGCGGTTGGAGGGATGCGGCGAAGTCCCGCCGCCGGCAGCTCCGTACAGGCCGCGATCCTCGACATCGTCGCCGATCCTTCGGCCCTTGTCGGCAAGCCCGGTGCGCGCCGCGTTCGGCGTCGGCTCGGGAGCAATGCCCTGCTGCGGCGGCGTGCGGTCGCGATCATATGCACTCCCGTACTGATTGCCCGCGCCATTATTGAAGACGTCCTGGTCCGCCAGGGGAACATGCGTCGCCCCGAGGTGCATCCGGGCCTCGCGCTGTTCGCGTTGCAGAACCGTCTGCGGGGTGGTATCGGCAAGCGACGCCAGCGCTGAGGGAACCGTGTGGTGCTGGCTGCGGATTGGCGCCTGCGGCAGCAGATCCCCTTCCTGCGCGGATGCCGCTTCCGGCTGCTCCGGAACTTCGGTCGAAATACGGATGCTCCCCAACTCGCCGCCCACACTCGGCGCGGCCGCTTCCGCCACGGCCGGCGATGAGAGATTCACCTTCCGCCCGGCGCGGTGACCGTACCCTCCACCGGCACGCTGGCCGGCGGCGTCAGTCCCGCGAACAGGTCCAGCTGCTGTCCCGAGAGGAAGCGCATCTGGATCCAGCGGAAGATGTAATCCATAATCGACTTCGCGTAGCCGATCTCCGGATTGCCGGTCCAGCCCGAAGGCTCAAACCGGGTATGCGCAAACTTCTCGCACAGCACGCCGCAGCGGAACGCCATGCTGCAGCGAGATCGAGATCGCCGTGGCAAACGAGTCCATCAGCCCCGAGACCGTCGATCCCTCCTTGGCCATGCGGATGAAGATCTCGCCGGTGAGCCATTCGGATACAGCCCGACCGTGATGTAGCCTTCGTGGCCGCCCAATGCAAACTTGTGCGTCACCGAGGCGCGCTCAGCCGGCAACCGATGCCGAACCGCGCGTGGCGGCGCCTGGGCATCCAGTGCATCCGCGTTTTGCGTGGACGCTTCGCTGATCGCGCGCAGCTGCGCTTCCAGCGCGGCAATCTGCTGCTGCGCCTGCTGGTGCACGCTGGCTGTCGCAGAAGCGGCCGCGGCCACTGCCATGGCCTGCGCCGCCTCGGGAGAAATGCCGGTAGGCGCTGGCGCAGCCTCGGCCGCAGCTACGGCCTTCGTCCCTTTCTTGTCCGCGTCCGTCTGCGCCGTCACATTCAGCGGCTGCGTTCCCTTGAGTTGTCCCGGTAAATCGCGACTGCCTTGATGCCCTGCCGCCACGCCTCCAGATACGCCTCGGCAATGTCGTCAACCGAGCAGTCCTGCGGCAGGTTCACCGTCTTCGAGATCGCGCCCGATAGGAACGGTTGCGTCGCCGCCATCATCTTGATGTGGCCCATGTAGTGGATCGAGCGCGTGCCCTTGGCCGGCTTGAAGCTGCAATCGAACACAGCAAGATGCTCCGGCTTGATCCCCGGCGCGCCTTCAATCGTTCCTGTCGCGTCGATGTAGCTGACGATCGCGTTCACCTCCGCCTCGTTGTAGCCCAGCTTGATCAGCGCCGACGGCACCGTCGAATTGACGATCTTGATCATGCCGCCGCCCACCAGCTTCTTGAACTTCACCAGCGCCAGGTCCGGCTCGATACCGGTGGTATCGCAGTCCATCATGAAGCCGATGGTCCCCGTCGGCGCCAGCACCGTCACCTGCGAATTGCGATAGCCATGCTTCTCCCCATGTGCCAGCGCACCGTCCCAGGCGTGGCGCGAAGCCGCGATCAACTGGTCAAGCTGGGGCACGTGGAACGGCTCCGACGTGGTCCGCGGGCTGGCCGCCGTCGGCTTGCCGATGTTGTTCACCTCCGCGCGGTGCATGCGGATCACATCCAGAAACGGTTCGCGGTTCACATAAAATCCGGGGCACGCTCCACCCGTTATCTCCGCGCGCTGGGTCAGCGGCGTCGCCGCTGCCAGCGGCGAGCACGTCTCCGCAATCCGTGCCGACTGCCAGTACGCATCGCCGCACAGAATCGACGTCAGCGTCAGCCGCAAAGTCGCGCCCCGCGTCCGAATCGTACGGCAGCCCGAACGCCATCAGCAGCGCGCCCAGGTTTGCATACCCCAGTCCCAGCGGCCGGTAGTCGTGCGAGTTCTTGCTGATCTGTTCGGTAGGATAGCCCGCCGAATCCACGATGATCTCCATCGCCGTCGTCACAATCGCAATCGCATAGCGATACGCCGCAATATCGAACTGCCCGCCCGGCGTCAGGAACTTCAGCAGGTTGAAGCTCGCCAGGTTGCACGCCGAATCGTCCAGGAACATGTACTCGCTGCACGGGTTCGATGCGTTGATCCGCGCCGTGTTCTTGCTGGTGTGCCAGCGGTTGATGGTCGTGTCGTACTGCATCCCCGGATCGCCGCACTGCCAGGTCGCTTCGGCAATCTTGTGCATCAGGTCGCGCGCGCGGTACTCCTTCACCGGCTGCCGGCCCTTCACCGTCTTGGTCGCGAAGCTGCCGTCCGTCTCCACCGCGTGCATAAACTCATCGGTCACGCGCACCGAGTTGTTCGCATTCTGGAAGAAGATCGAGCTGTACGCCTCCGAGTCCGGCCCCGACCCGTCGTAACCCGCCTGCACCAGAACCCACGCCTTCTTCTCTTCCTTCACCTTGCACTCGATGAAGTCTTCAATGTCCGGGTGGTCGATGTTCAGGATCACCATCTTCGCCGCGCGCCGCGTCTTGCCGCCGCTCTTGATCACGCCCGCGAACGCGTCGAATCCGCGCATAAAGCTCAGCGGCCCGCTGGCCGTCCCGCCCCCGCTCAGCGTCTCCATCGATCCGCGAATCGAGCTCAGGTTCGATCCCGCGCCCGACCCCCACTTGAACAGCATGCCCTCCGTCTTCGCCAGCGTCAGAATCGAATCCAGCGAATCGTTCACCGAATTAATGAAGCATGCCGAGCACTGGGGCTTGGTATAGCCAGTCACCGAGAACTCCACCTGCCGCGTGGTCGGGTTCCAGTGCCAGCTCTGCGCATCCGAGTTCGGCTCCAGCCGGTCGCAACCCACGTTGAACCACACCGGCGAGTTGAACGCCACCTTCTGGTTCAGCAGCAGGTGCGCCAGTTCCGCGTAAAATGTCGCCGCATCGGTCGGCGTCGCAAAGTAGCCGCCCGCAATCCCCCAGTCGCGAATCGACTCCGCCACGCGCGTGATCAGCGCCCGTACTCCCGACTCGCGCTCCGGCGTCCCGATCTGTCCGTGCAGGTACTTCGACGCCACGATGTTGGTCGCCGTCATCGACCAGTCCGCCGGAACCTCCACGTTCTTCTGCTCAAAGATCGTCCGCCCCTTGTAGTCCTGGATGATGGCGTCGCGCAGCTCCCAGGTGATCTCGTCGTACGGTGAAATTCCCGGGCGCGTGAAGTGGCGCGAGAACGAAAGCCCCGAAGTGCGGCGGGCGCTGCCGCCGGCAGAATTGCTGGTCTGGGTCGCGGAGAGGTTGGTCGCGGCGGTCTGAGTCGGGTTCATCGGGGGAGGTTCTCCTTCATTGGTCGAATCTGTATCTGATGCTGCTGCGTCCGAGCCCTGCAATCCTGCTTAAGTCTTTACCGTTCTGTGCTTCAGCTGCAATGACAGTTCCGGGGGACGGCGCGTACTGGCCGGTTTTGCTCTGGCCATTCCGTTCCGCTGCATTTCATCGTGCGCTTGTAAGGGGTCTGCCTCGACCTCGGACACCGGGGCGGGCTCAGGCTCGACCGTGGGTGTGTTTGCTGAGGCAGTTGCCGACCGGACTTGCCTGTACTTATCGCTGCGACTCTTTTATTACGCAGTCGTGAAAGTACCGCCCTCTGTAGGGTGTGTCAAGTATAAAGCACAACATGTTGTGTTGCCTTTGCAAATACTCCTGTTACGAGCGGGTTACAGCAACCCGCAAAATCAAAGCCCCCAAAATGCCCGGAAAACGCTGTGGATTTCTTCAAAATGCCGCTTCGGCTGCGGATTCCATGCCTGCGCTTTAGATGCTCTCAACCCCTGTTCTTCCATTCTGCAACTTTCGGGGTACGCTGGCGGTCCGTTTGCCTGCTGCTGCACCACCGATTGAGCCTATGCTTCACCGTCGCCCCGCACAAGGCGCACCAGCAGTGCATCTCCTGTGGAACCCCGCGCAAAAGTGGAAAAGCCCCCGCCAATCCCCAGGCCCCGCTCCCAACTGACAACCGAGAACCGAGAACCGAGAACCGAGAACCGAGAACCGAGAACTTGCTTCTACAGCACGAGCATGCAATCCCCATAAGAATAGAACCGGTACCCCTCCCGCACCGCGTGCGCATACGCATCCAGCACCTCATTCCGCTGGGCGAACGCCGCCACCAGCATCAGCAGCGTCGATTCCGGCAGATGAAAGTTGGTCAGCAATCCGCCCACCACCCGAAACCGATGGCCCGGCCCAATAAAGATCGATGTCGACCCCGAATGCGCCTTGATCGGGACTTGCTCGTGCTCAGCCCGCTCCGCTATATGTTCCAGCGTCCGCGTCGTCGTCGTCCCCACCGCCACCACGCGCCGCCCCTCCTGCATCGCCCGGTTAAGCGCCTCCGCCGTCGCCGCCGGCAGCGTATAGCGTTCCGCGTGCAACCGGATGTCCTTCAACTCCGCAACCCGCACCGGCTGAAACGTCCCCAGTCCCACGTGCAGCGTGAGCGTCGCAATCTCCACCCCGCGCGCCTTCAGCGCCGCCAGCACCTCCGGCGTAAAGTGCAACCCCGCCGTAGGCGCCGCCGCCGATCCTACCGCCTCCGCATACACCGTCTGGTACCGCTCCCGGTCTTCCGCCGAATCTGCCTCCCGCGCCTGCTCCCGCCGGATGTATGGCGGCAACGGCATATGCCCGATCCGCCCCACCACCTCGTAGAAATCCTCCACCGGCTTCGTGGGTCTCGGCGAGCTCCGCTCGCTGGGGTGGTGAAACCGCAGCGTCCGCTCCCCAAACTCCCCCGCCTCCACCACCTCGGCCGTCAGCCGGATCTCGCCGCCTGCCCCGTGAAACTCCAGCGTCTCCCCCACCCGCACCTTCCGCGCCGGCTTCACCAGAGCCCGCCACACCAGCTCTGACCCCGGCTCCCTCTTCCCTGCTCCCGGTTCGTCAACCTCCTCCACCAGCAGCACTTCAACCACCCCGCTCGGCTGCGGCGAATTCGCCTGCCTCCGTACCCCCGCCCGCGTCGCGAACAGCCGTGCCGGCAACACCCGCGAGTCGTTCAACACCAGCAGGTCCCCCGCGCGCAGGTAGTTGGGCAGATCGCGAAACATCGCATCCACCAGCGCCCCGGGCTGTGCCCGGCGCAATGCGCCCGGTCCAGCACCAGCATCCGGCTCGACCCGCGCTCCGCCGGCGGATGCTGCGCAATGAGCTCTTCCGGCAACTCGAAATGGAAATCCGAAACACGCACGCTCACCAGTCTATTTGCGCTGAGGTGCCAGGGCCATCGCCACCGCCCGGTCCAGCGTCGCCTGCACGGTAGCCGTCGTCACCTCGCCTGCCTGCACGTGCGCGGGCCAGGTCAGCACCACCCGCGAGAATGGCTTCGGAATCAGAAAACGATCCCACGACTTCAGCTCCCATGCCCGATCCGGCAGCGCATAGAAGCACCCCACCCACGTCCCGGCCGGCTTGCCCTCCGCGGTCATCGAACCGACTGAGTTCGCCAGCGCCGCCGTACCTGCCTTGGCTACGAACACCGGCCCCCGCGGCCCGTCTGCGGTAAACGCGCAGCGATGCCCGGCCGCATACGCCAGCTGCATATTCCGCAGCCCCGCCGCGCCGCCCCGCGAGCTCGATCCCCGCACCGCCTTGAACCCCAGCAGCTCCACCGTCCGCGCAATCAGTTCCCCATCGAAGCTCGCGCTGATCAGAATTGCAATATCCAGATTGCGAAATCGGTGCGCGCACGCCAGCAGGCTGCGGTGCCAGAACGCGAACACCACCGGCCCCGGAATCGCATAGCCCGGCGTCACCCCCGGCTCCGCCCGGTCCTCATAGCGCAGCGTCATTCCCAGCAGCCGGATCACCACCGCCGCCACCGGCGGCACCACCGCCAGCGCAACCCGCTGCCCCAACCGCAACCTCGGCGTACCTTCGACTGCCACCGAATCAGTGTAGCTTCCAGCACGTCGCGCCCGCTTATGCGCTTGCAGTCGCGTCGAGAACCCCGCGAAGTGCTGAGGGCCGGGGTGCCCGTGTTCGACGCTTGTCATATCGCGTCGGCCATCCGAATACCCCGCTCCGTGACGACCGTCACCCTCACCCCGAAACCTCGTGTAACCCCGCCGCCACATGTGCGACAATAATCTGTGCAGCAGGGTGTCTTTTGCACGCCCAAAGCCTGCAAGGAGATTTCACCATGGGCGATCTATTCACAGCACCGCATCTTATCTTTCTCGGTATCCTCGCGGTCCTGCTTTTCGGCGGCAAGAAATTGCCCGAACTCGGCAAAGGTCTCGGCGAAGGCCTGCGCGGCTTCAAAGACGGCATGAGGGGCCTCAGCGAAGACGACGCAGCAGAGGAGAGAAGGAAGGAAGACGAACAGAAGATGCGCGCCGACCTCGAAGCCAAGGCCTACCAGGAAGCCAAGATGGCTGCCGAAGCAAAGGTTGCCGCCGAGGCCCGTCTCGCCGCCGAGCAAAAGGCGCGCGAGAACGAAGTCGTCATCAAGTAGCTCCGCACCGCGCTCCGCAAAGGTTCACCGCATTCAACTCCGGACGGCCGTGAACACTCCCGGCCCGTCCACTTCTACCCCACTCAGACGCCGCACCCCAGCCCACCAACCCAGCCTCGCTGACCTGCTGACCCGCTAAACAGCAATCAGCACCACCGCCACCACCGCCGCCGCCATTCCCAGCGCCTGCCGCCGCGTCGGCCACTCGCCCAGCGCCAGGGCAGCCAGCAGAATCGTCGACGCCGGATACAGCGAGCCCAGCACCGCCGCCACATCCAACCTTCCCGCGCGCGTCGCTGCCAGAAACAGCAGGTTGCCGGAAGTATCCAGCACCGCCGCCGCCAAAGCCCATCCCACGGCCCCGCCATCGAGGCTAACCGCCGCTTCGCCGTCCCTCGCATGCTGACGCCCCAACCCGGCAAAGATCAGCGAACAGATGCTGAGGCTGCCTATCCTGGCCGTCGCCATCGGCCACACTACCCCTGCCGGGCCAGCCATCTTCAACGCCAGAAAGTAGATTCCGAAGCCCACGCCCGCCAGCCAGGGCCAGCGCCGTCGTCTCGCGCCCGGCTGCGCCCGCTCCAGCGTCCGTTCCCCCCGCCGCAATCAGCCAGATCGCCGTCCCCGCAACGGCAAATCCAAGCAGCGGCCTGCGGCCCCGGCGAACCCTCCTGCCACAGCGTCCACCCCGCCGGAATCGCCGCCGCCAGCAGCCCGCTCACCGCTGCCGAAGCACCCATCGCACCTCGCGACAGCGCCAGATAAAAGCACGTCAGCGCCAGCCCGCCCGCCACGCCTGCGCCAATGCCCCACGCCAGCAGCGCGCCCTGCGGAAAGCGGTCTCCGCGCGCCCACGCAACCAGGGCCAGGACAGCCAGGCTGGTGACGTGGCTCAGCAACACCACGCGCAGCGCCGCGCGCACCCCGCCGCCCGCGCGCTTCACCCCCATGCCGCCGGAAAAGTCCCCGCCGCCCCACACCGCGGCCGCAGCCAGAGCAAGCAGCGCATTGCCGCGCAGCAGACTATTCATCGCATCTCATCATCGCCGCGGCGGTCTACGGCGTCGGACCGGCCGGCCGAGGCCGCAGTTCCATCGCCATGGGCCAATAGCCGGGAGGCGCCATCACCGTCAGATCGTTGCCATGGTTCAACACCACCACGTCCAGCTTGCGGTATTTTCCTTCTACAAACGGATCATGCGTCGTGTAGCCAACGGTATACCGGTTGCGCGCCTCTTCCGCAATCTTCGCAAAGCTCTTCTCGATCGAGCCCAACCGGAACTCGGCGTCGAAATTCCCGCCCGTCGCATGCGCATAGTCGGGCAACACATTGTCCCGCATCATCAGCGGCAGGTGCATCCGGTCCAGAACGCCAACCCCCCATATCGCCGAATCGCCCACCAGCGTGCCATCCACCTCAATCCGGTTGGTCTGCAGGTACTTCTTCACCTGATCGGTCTTCGCCTGGCTGCCATACTCCTTGCCGTCCGAGATCACGTAGATCACCCGGCGCCGGTCTAACGGCTTGGAGCTCAGCGCCGTCGCCGCCGCCAGAATCGCATCGTTCAGCGGATGCACCTCCCGCGGCATGTCCGTCTGCAAAGTCGAGTGGCCCCGCTGCGCGGATGTGTTCGGGTCCACATTCATGTTGTTGATGCAGGTCGTGCACGACATCGGCCCGCTCAGGTCGCCGGCCATGTACGTCTCGCGCCCTTCGCCCTTCGACCGTTCGATCGCCTGGGTCAACCGCGTGCTCTGGGCTCCGGTAAAGTCCGTCTGCTCCTTGATGATCTTGTTGTAGGTGAAGATCGCCACTTCGTCATACTGCGTAAACGCATCCTGCAGCGCGCCCAGGGCGTCGTTCACCAGCTCCATCTCTTCCGGAGTCATGCTCTGGTCAATCACCAGCGCCACCGACAACGGCAGCGCCTCGTTGGTGAATACCTCGATGTGCTGCCGCAGCCCGTTCTCGTAGACCTGTACGTCCCGTGCATCCAGCCCAGGTACCAGCCGTCCCTTCGCGTCCTTCACCGTAAACGCGATATCCACGGCGTCCACGTGCACCAGCAATGTCTTGATCGCCTCTTCGCCCTGGCCCACTGGAGCCTCAAACGTCGGGTTGGGGCTGCTCCCCCTTCCTGGCCTGCTCCCTGGGTGCTGACCGCGGGCGCAGCGGCGGAACCGGCCGCCGGCTTGACGGGGGATCCGCCCGACGTGGAATCTCCGCCCGAGCTTGAGGTCGATCCCTGGCCCGGGGCAACCGTCCTCAGGTCCGGCAGCGCCGGCTGCGGCTTGGGCGCGTCCGGGATCGCCTGCTGTGCCGCCGTCTGCTGCCCCGCCTGTGCGCCCAGCATCATCACCAACGCCAGCGATCCTGCCCATACGCTCAATCTCAACTCAAAAACCCCCGTTCCTACCCTTATTGAGAGTACCAGCGGCGCACCCAACCCGCCACCTCGACTCGCCCTATGGATCTGTGGGTTAGACGCTAGCCGCAACCCTCCCGATGCGTGGCCATCCACCCTCATTTCCGCGTCCGGGAGCAAACCCCGCCCCCCAACCCCCGGTGAAAATTCGCTCACCCGCGTCCCTTTGCGTCGTCTATTCGTCGTCTAATACACTATGCGCTCCCGTATCCTCGAAACCATGCGCTCTCGCTCCCTCACCGCGACCCTGCTCGCCCTCGCATTGCTTCCGCTTCACGCGCCGGCCCTGCACGCCCAGGAAGCGCCTTCGCCCAGCGGCCCGCCCCCCGCCAGCGACGCGCCGCCCGTCCCCCAGAACGACACCGACGCCCCCACCATCAACGTCCAGGTCAACCTGGTCAACCTCTACTTCTCCGCGCGCGACAAGGACGGCTTCATCACCAACCTGGTCAAGAACGACTGCGCCCTCACCGAAGATAAAGTCCCGCAGACCATCAAGAACTTCACCCAGGAGAAGACCCTCCCTCTCACCATCGGCATTCTGCTCGACACCTCCGGCAGCCAGATGAACGTGCTTCCGCTCGAGAAGGAGTCCGGCGCCACCTTCCTGCGCGACGTCCTCACCCCCAAGGACGAGGCCTTCCTCATCTCCTTCGACATCAACGTCGATCTGCTCGCCGACTATACCAACCGCGCCAGCGACATCGCCCGCGCCCTCAACAAGGCCAGCATCAACACCGGCGCCGGTACCGGTTCCATCACCGGCAACGGCGACCCCCGTGGCACCTTGCTGTTCGACGCCGTCTTCCTCGCTGCCAACGAAAAGCTCCGCCAGGAGGCCGGCCGCAAAATCCTCGTCCTGCTCACCGACGGTGGCGATCAGGGCTCGCAGGAAACCCTGAAGACCGCCACCGAGGCCGCGCAGAAGGCCAACGCCATTATCTACGTCATCCTCATCGCCGACCGCCAGTTCTACGGCGGCGGAGGCTTCGGCATCAACCTCGCCGACACCGGCGCTCGCGACATGCAGCAGCTCGCTACCGCAACCGGCGGCCGCATGATCAATGTCGGCCACGACGGACGCAAGCTGGAAGACGCCTTCCAGCAGATTCAGGACGAGCTCCGTACCCAGTACCTGCTCAGCTACACTCCCACCAACCCCAAAGCCGACGGAACCTTCCGCAAAATCAACCTCAATTGTGGCAAGAACCTTCAGATCCAGACCCGCAACGGCTACTACGCCATCTCCTCCGCCGACCAGGGCAACTGAAGCTTCGCATGTTTTGTCTGCGACCATCGGGAGCACCAGCGCGAAGCCCAAGACGCGTCACGAAGTGACCGCCCCAAGCGCAGTGGGCCCGTCCGGCAGGACACTCTTCGTTAAGACAGCCCCAGCACCGCATGCGGCACGTACGGCTCTTCCAGAGCCTTCAGTTCCTCAGCCGTCAGCTTCAACCCCACCGCCGCAACGGCGTCCTCCAGATGATGCAGCTTGGTCGCTCCCACAATCGGCGCCGTAATCGCCGGCTTGGCCAGCAGCCACGCCAGCGCCACCTGCGCCATCGGCACTCCGCGCTCGCCCGCAACCTCGCCAGCCGATCGACGACGAGCTTATCCGCCTCGGCTGTCTTCGTGTACAGGTTCTTCGCGTACCCATCCGACTCCGACCGCTTGGTCGTCTCCGCTTCCCACGGCCGCGCCAGCCGTCCGCGCGCCAGCGGACTCCACGGAATCACCCCGACGCCCTGGTCCGCGCATAGCTTCAGCATCTCGCGCTCTTCCTCGCGATACAGCAGGTTGTAGTGCGGCTGCATCGTCACAAACTTCGCCCACCCATGCTTCTCCGACGTGTACAGCGCCTTCGAAAACTGCCACGCCCACATCGACGACGCCCCGATATACCGCACCTTGCCCGCGCGCACCACATCGTTCAGCGCCTCCAGCGTCTCCTCAATCGGCGTCGTCTTGTCCCACCGATGAATCTGGTAGAGATCGACATAATCCGTCTCCAGCCGCCGCAAACTTTCATCCAGCTCGAAGAAAATCTCCTTCCGCGAAAGCCCGCCGCCGTTCGGCCCATCGCGCATCACGCCATTCAGCTTGGTCGCGATCACCGTATCTTCGCGCTTCGCATTCGCCTTCAGAAACCGGCCCAGCACCCGCTCGCTGTCGCCATTCGCGTACACATTCGCGGTATCGAAAAAGTTGATCCCCGCATCCAGCGCCTGGCGGAAGAAGGGCGCGCTCTGCTCCTCATTCAAACTCCACGCGTTGCTCCCCGGCCGCAGCGGCTGTCCCGCCGGCGGCACGCCATACGACATGCACCCCAGACAAATCCGCGAAACCTTCACACCCGTCTTGCCCAGATTCACATACTCCATCGCTACTCCCTCCAACCCCACCAGCTTAGCAAAATCAGGTGGCATTAAAATTTACAACCGTAACTCGCCGGAAGCGTATAAGCTTTCACACGACGTGAATCTTCCTCGCAAGCGACCGCTCGGTATCACATGCTCGCGCTGACGTTCCTCTGGATCGGATGCATCGGAACGCTCATTTTCCCCATCATGATCCCAACCGGCGGCGTGAGTCTGATGTGGGACTCCTTCACTTCAACCTTCATTCACTCGGGTGCCTTCAGGCTTGCGGGATGTGTCTGTCACCTTGGCCTTTTTCGGCACCTATGTGCTTTATGCATTCATCGGATTCGGCCTCTGGAAACTCCGCAAATGGGCCTGGAAGGCCGTCGTAGTTGTGCAATGGATAGGCGTCTGTGGGGGAGCCCTCGGCGGCCTCATCACTGCCCTTCACAACGCCGCGATGGGCATCGCCCTGCTCGGGATACTCGCACCATACGCTGGTATCCTCTGGTATCTCTACAGACCGGGCGTCAAGGCGGCATTCGGGCTCATGGACAACGACGGCACGGCGGGTGTGTCGCCGCCCAAGCCCAGCAGTAAGCGGACCGTTGCCTTCGTCATCGGCATGTGTGTGCTCGGCATCGCGGTCTTCGCCGGGGCCCTCTTCGTATCCGTCGAGAACATGATGCGGTCATCGGATGCATATAAGATCGCCCTTAGTCGCGCGCAAGCCTCGCCATGTGTCATAGACAAGATTGGCACTCCTACCACTGCCGGCTTCGGCATACGGGGATATCTCAGAGAGTTCCGACGACGGATCGGCCCACCTGGAGATTCCTCTCCACGCCCAAGGCGTTCGTACCTGAGCCATGTGGACGATGAAACCCTTCCTCGGCAACCCAGTTGCTCGACTCCTTCGCTGCAAAATAAGTGCCTCTGTACCAC
>CAWBFL010000106.1:0-12401 GCA_963787905.1 uncultured Acidobacteriaceae bacterium
CGCTCTGCGCAAACAGTTCGCCTTCACCGGCTACTGGCTCACCAACCCGCCCGGCGCCAGCGCCAATCCCTGGGTCGGCAAGCGCGACATCCTCCTCCGCAACGGCTTCGGTTTTCTGGTCGTCGCCAACGGCCGTCTCGACAACGAGATTCTCCGCGCCCAGAAATCCGGCAAGCCCCCCGCCGCGCTCGCCCGCCAGGACGCGGCCGCCGCCGTCGCCGCCGCCCAGCGCGAAGGCTTTCCCCCCGGCACCATCCTCTTCCTCGACCAGGAAGAAGGTGGCCGCCTGCTCGACGAACAGGCCGCGTATCTCCTCGCCTGGACCGAGGCCGTCGCCCGCACCGCATACCGCCCCGGCGTCTACGCCAGCGGCCAGCCCGTCCCCGACGGCAAGGGCCCCGACGGCAAGCCCGTCACCATCACCACCATCCAGGACATCCGCCAGCACGTCGCCGCGCAGCACCTGCACCAGATTGCCTTCTGGGTCGCGCAGGACGCCTGCCCGCCCGCGCCCGGATGCGTGGTCCCGTCCGCCCATCCGCCCTCACCTGACCTCAGCGGTATCCTCAACGCCGACGCCTGGCAGTACGCGCAGTCGCCCCGCCGCAAAAACATCACCCAGGCCTGCGGCGCTACCTACAATCGCGATGGCAACTGCTACGCCCCCGGCATCCCCAACGATTCGCTTGACCTCAGCGTCTCCGCCTCGCCCGATCCCTCCCACGGCCGCTGACCCTGCGCCCATCCCCGCCTCGTCTCCATCCAAGCCTGCAATCGGCCCTCCCTCACGCCGCGTGCCCCCAACTCGCCGCCGCAGCTCGCCCATCCTCCGGCTCCCGCTGTCCCACCTCGAAGCGGTCCACCATGTTCTGCAGTCCCAGCGCTAAATCGAAGAGTTGTCCGCACGCCTTCGCCGCAAGCTGCGACCCGTCGGCCGCTTCGGCGGCCAGTTCGCTGATCTGGGCCATGCTCGTGTTCACCTCTTCGGTCGCCGTCGCCTGCTGCGTCGCCGCCGAGGCAATCTGCGCCACCATCGTCCCCACCTTGTCCGCCTCCTGAATAATCCTCTGGATCGCCTCGCCCGCGAACCCCGTCACCTCCATCCCATGCTCGGCCTCGACCGCGCCCTTGCGCACCTGCCGCACCGCGTCCGCCGTCATCGACTGCACATTCTGGACCAGCGCCGCAATCTCCTTGGTCGCTGCCGTGGTCCGCTCCGCCAGCCGCCGCACCTCGCCGGCCACCACCGCAAACCCCCGCCCCTGCTCGCCCGCCCGCGCCGCTTCAATCGCCGCATTCAGCGCCAGCAGGTTGGTCTGGTCCGCTATTTCGTCGATCACTCCCACGATCCTTCCAATCTCATCGGACCGCGCCCCCAGTTGCTCGATGTTTTCCACCGAGAACCCCACGCCATCGGCGAAACCGCGCATCCACGCACGCATCTCTTCCACAATCCTGCCGCCGTCCCGCGCACCGTTCGCCGCGCTCTCCGCCGATCGCGCCGCCGCAGTGGCGTTGCGCGAAACCTCGCGCACCGTCGCCGCCATCTCCTGCATGGTCGTCGCAATCTCCTCCACCTGCTGCTTCTGGTCCTCCGCGCTGCCTGCCGCCTGCGCCGCCGTCGCCGAAATCTCCCGGCTCGAACTGGATACGTCCCGCGCCGTCGCCGCAATCGACAGCATGACCGCGCGCAGGTTGTTCTTCATCTTGTTCAACCCCACCGCCGCCTTGCCCATATCGTCGCCGGTCTTTACCTCCATATCGTCCACCACCAGGTTGTTGGAGGACACACTGTGGATCATGGTCAGCATCCGCCGGATCGCGCGGACAATCGAATACGCAGTGAAATGGGCAATCCCCAGCCCCAGGGCAAAACCCGCCAGCGCCAGAATCATCATCAGCCGCTTGGTCCACGCGTCCGTCGCCACCTGCTCCAGCAGCACGCTGTGCCGGTCGGCTTCAACCTGCGCCGTCAGATCGTTCAAGGCATTCGTCAATGCCGTGCTCGCCGCCAGGGCTTCCGGAGCCTTGAACATCTCCATCGCCCCCTTGGCATCGCCTGCCCGGTACATCGCGACCACCTGGTCATTGCGGCGCGTGTAGTTGGCCGCGGCAGCGTCGACCTGCGCGTACAGATCGCGCGTCGCGGCGGTCGTCAGCAACGGCTCCAGCGCGTCGCCGGCATCGCGAAACTCCGCCTCGCCCCGCTCCAGCAGATGCGTGCTTTCGTTGTCCCGCCCCATCAGCACGTCGCGGGTGCCCAGGCGCTCCAGCAAAAACGCCTCCAGCATCGAATGGCCGTGCGACATCATCCTGGCATCGATCCGCGCCGTCTGCGAAAGTTGCTCATTCGTCACCGCGGATCGGTACCCGATCAGCCCCATCCCCGCGATCATCGCCAGCAGCGATCCAAACCCGGCCGCAATCTTCCCCTTCAGACCCAACCTGTTCAGACTCATCCGCAATACCCTCTGCGCGCAGCCATCGCGTCAAACTGCCGGCCGGCTCGTGCGCCGGTCCGCGCCGCCGAGCCGTTGCTCCCCTTATCGGATTCAAATCCCGCGACTTTATCCGGCCCACCCCGGCGGTCGCACCCGGTTTACCATGGACAAGAGACGAAACTGACGAAATCGCCATCCTCGAAAACGCTGCGGCGGCCGTCCAATCCCTGTGCCGTTGTTATATCGAACGCTGAGGTCGTGTCCGCCCCGATGCTGAACCCACCCGTCGCGCCCCCCGCGACCTGCGAAGCCCTGATCGTCGGCGGTGGCCCCGCCGGACTCGCCGCCGCCATTGCGCTCGGCCAGCGTGGGATCGGCTGCACCGTCGTCGAGGCACGCTCCACCCCCATCGACAAAGCCTGCGGCGAAGGCCTCATGCCCGATTCGCGCCAGACCCTCGCCCGGCTCGGCATCGCCCTCACCGCCTCCGACGGCCACCCCTTTCGCGGCATCCGCTTCCAGAACTCCACCCATCGCGTTGATGCGTACTTTCCCAGCGGCCCCGGTTTTGGCGTCCGCCGCCCCCAGCTCCATGCCCTGCTCGCCGCCCGCGCGCAACAGACCGGGGCCATCCTGCTCGCCAACAGCCGCGTCCAGCTTCCCTCCCCGTTGGCCTCCGCTCCGGATGGGGATCGCACCGCGCTCGTCAACGGCCGCCCCTTGCGCTTTCGCTGGCTCATCGGCGCCGACGGCCAGGCCTCCACCGTCCGCACATGGGCCGGCCTCGACCGCGCCCGCCTGCGCTCCCTCCGCTTCGGCTTCCGCACCCACTACCGCGTCCCGGCGTGGAGCGAATTCGTCGAAGTCCACTGGGGCCCGCACGGTCAGCTCTACATCACCCCGGTCGCACCCGACTGCGTTTGCGTGGTCTACATCACCCGCAATCCGCGCGGCGTCGCCGCCAGGGCCCGCGCCGGCATCCTCGACCAGTTTCCCCACGTCGCCGCCCGCCTCGCCGGCGCCGAAATCGTCTCCGCGCAGCGCGGAGCTGTCACCGCCTCCTGCAAGCTGCGCCGCGTCGCCACCGACTTCGTCGCCCTCCTCGGCGACGCCTCCGGCTCCGCCGACGCCATCACCGGCGAAGGCCTCGCCATCTCCTTCCGCCAGGCCCTCGCGCTGGCCGAATCCATCCACACCGGCTCGCTCCGGCCGTACCGCCGCGCCCACCTCCATATCGGCAAGCTCCCCCTCGCCATGGGCGAACTCATGCTCACCCTCGACCGCTGGCCCAGCCTGCAAGTCCGAGCCATCCGCGCCCTGGCCTCCACGCCCATCTTCTTCGAGGATCTGCTCCACGCCCACATGGGCGAGAAGAACCTCGCCTCCGTCCTCCTCCGCCGCGCCCCGCGCTTCGGCTGGAACCTGCTCACGAAAGGCGCCCCCGCGTGAAGGTCGCGCTGAAGGCGCGCGCTATCCTAGCCTGGGGCAACGCCCCAGGGCCGCTAACCCCAAAACCGTCTGCGGGCTGAAGGCACGCGCTAAAAGCACCCGGAGCCATATATGTCGATCCACCCCAACTCGATCCGGTCCGCCCGCGCGGCATCCCTGTGCCTTGCGCTCCTGCTCGCCACCACCGCCCTCGCCCAAAAACCCCAAACCCCCTTCGCCATCAATCTCGACCCCGCCACCACCGCCATCCACTGGACCCTCAACACCACCCTCCACACCGTTCACGGCACCTTCAAGCTCAAAAGCGGCGCCTTCCGCATCGATCCCGCCACCGGCGACGCCTCCGGCCTCATCGTCGTCGACGCCACCAGCGGCGAGAGCGGCGACCCCTCCCGCGACAAACGCATGCACGCCGCCATCCTCGAAAGCCCGCAATACCCCACCATCACCTTCCGCCCCACCCACATCGATGGCCCCATCGACCTCGCCGCTACCGGCGCAGTCACCGTCCACGGCGTCTTCACCCTCCACGGCCAGGACCACCCCCTTCAGATCACCGTCAACCTGCACCCGCAACCCTCCGCCGTCGCGCTCAGCACCCACTTCACCATCCCCTTCGTCGCGTGGGGACTCAAAGACCCCAGCACCTTCGTCTTCCGCACCGACAAAGAAGTCCTCCTCGACATCGACGCCACCATCACTCCGGCACGCTAAGCGCCGCGCACAGTAAATACGAGAGTTGATGGATCTAATGGGGTTGTCGGATGGATAGTGTAGATGTATACAGGAGCGATGGAAGAGCAGTCTGAAGCCAGCGCCGATCAAGTCCGCTTTTGGATGTACGGCATTTGTTCAGCTATCGCCATTTTGATGTTTCTACTATTCACCGGAATGGGGCTCATGGTCCCTGGAATTCTGTTGGGCACCAAAATCTTGATGCTTGGAAGTGCGGGCCTCGCTGCGGCAGTCTCGCTCGCCGTCGGTGCGTGGAAGTTCAATACCCGCGATGTTCCGATCAGTGCATGGCCCCTCGGCGCGCTGACCGCCGTAATTCTTCTTCTCCAGTTCGCCTGCTGTTTATTCAGCGTGATCGCGCTATGCGTGACGCCGCTTTAGATCGAGGCTAGACTCTTATCAGCGATCCATGCGGCTCCGTTCCACTCTCGCGCTGGTCATTACACTCGTCGCCGCCGCGTTCGCGCAAACGCCCCCGCCCGCCTCGCCCACCCCCACCATCAGCAGCCAGTCCACCCTGGTCCTCGTCCCCGCCCTGGTCCGCGAGAAAAAATCCGGCCAGCTCGTCTTCACCCTCCACGCCGAAGACTTCGTCCTCACCGACGACGGCGTCCCGCAAAAGCTTCACCTCGAAGAAGACACCGGCAGCGAACCCCTCGCCCTCGTCGTCGACATCGAAGGCGGAGGCGCCGGCGCCGCCCAGCTCTTCAAAGACACCGCCATCGCCACCATGCTCGACTCCATCGTCGGCGGCGTCCCCCACAAAATCGCCGTCGTCGGCTACGACAGCTCGCCCGTCCTGGTCACCGACTTCACCCCCGACACCGACCAGGCCGCCGACGGCATCGCCGCCCTCATCAAAGACAACAACGGCGACTCGGGCGCCGCCACCCTCGACTCCCTCGGCTTCTCCGTCGACCTCCTGCGCCGGCAGCCCCTCGAATACCGCCGCGCCATCCTGCTCATCAGCGAATCCCACGACCGCGGCAGCCGGCTCTCCCTCGGCGCCGCCCTCCACGCCATCAGCGACACCAACACCACCATCTACGCCATCGGCTTCTCCTCCACCGCCGCCGACACCGGGAAAGAGGTTGCCAAAATCTCCCAGCCCGACAAGCCCGGTCCCGCCCACGGCTGCATGAGCCGCGACCCCAACGACCCCAACGTCGACGTCAACGAGAACTTCGCCGCCCAGGCCTTCGACTGCCTCGCCCTGCTCGCGCCCCCGCTGCGCCTCGCCACCATCGCCTTCGTCGCCGCCCGCGACAGCCTCGAACGCAATATCCCCGAGTCCGTCGCCCGCCTCACCGGCGGCGAGTACTTCAAGTACGGCAGCGAGAAGAACCTCGAGCGCGACCTCCACACCATCTCCAACCACATCCCCAACCGCTACATCCTCAGCTTCCAGCCCCAGTCGCCCCACCCCGGCTTCCACGCCATCGAGCTCAAAGCCCCCGCCTACGCCGGCCTCGAAATCTCCGCCCGCAACGGCTACTGGGCCGACACCCCCACTCCACCTGCGCCTTAAGATCCTGCCGTCGCTCGCCACAGAATCCGGTCGCCACAGAATCCTATCTGCGACCATCGGGAGCACCACGCGAAGCCCAATACGCGTCACGAAGTGACCCATCGGGAGCACCACCGCGAAGCCCAATACGCGTCACGAAGTGACCCATCGGGAGCACCACCGCGAAGCCCAATACCCGTCACGAAGTGGCCGCCCCGCGCGCAGCGGGCCCGTCCGGCAGGACACATTAAACCTGCAACCATATCACGCCCCGCGCCATTCTTCGCGTTTTATTTGCCGGGAGCCCCCGTAAAGCCTAGAATAGTAACTGTGACCTTTCCACAGGCCTCGCCCACCCCCGATCACAAGCGCTACTTCATCGAGAAACTCGGCCTCTCCGAGCGCCTCATGGAGCGTTGTCTCGGCGAGGCGCTCTCCGCCGGCGGCGACTACGCCGACCTTTATTTTGAGTCCGTTACCTCCACCTCCCTCGGCATCGACGAGTCCCTCGTCAAGTCCGCCGCGCAGGGCATCAGCGTCGGCTGCGGCATCCGCGTCCTCTCCGGCGAGCGCACCGGCTACGCCTACACCGACGACCTCAGCTCCGATCGCCTCCTCCGCGCCGCCCGCACCGCCGCCCTCATCGCCAGCGGCCCGGCCAAGGAGCAGATGTCCGGCTTCCGCCACACTTCGGACGCCCCGACCCTCTATCCCATCGCCGGCGCCACCGCCGACGCCGAAATCGCCGCCAAGCTCGCCCTCATCCAGCGCGCCGACGCCGCCGCCCGCGCCTTCGATCCCCGCATCATCCAGGTCCGCGCCGGTTTCAACGACGAGCTCCGCCGCATCCTCATCGCCGCCTCCGACGGCACCTTCGCCTCCGACACCCAGCCCCTCGCCCGCCTCAACATCTTCGTCATCGCCAAGGACGCCGCCGGCAACAACGGCGCCGGCTCGACCGCCCGCGGCACCTCCGGCGGCGGCGGCCGCGTGACGCTGGACTTCTTCGAAGGTCCCCACTCCCCCGAGCACTACGCCCGCGAAGCCGCCCGCACCGCCATCCTCCAGCTCAACGCCATCGCCGCCCCCGCCGGCGAAATGCCCGTCGTCCTCGGCCCCGGCTGGCCCGGCGTCCTGCTTCACGAAGCCGTTGGCCATGGCCTCGAAGCCGACTTCAACCGCAAGAAGACCTCCGCCTTCGCCGGCCTCATCGGCCAGAAGGTCGCCAGCGAAAAAGTTACCGTCGTCGACAACGGCCGCATGCCCAACCGCCGCGGCTCCATCAACCTCGACGACGAGGGCAATCCCACCCAGGAGACCGTCCTCATCGAAAACGGCATCCTCAAGGGCTATCTCTCCGACAAGCTCTCCTCGCGCCTCATGGGCATGCCCAATACCGGCTCCGGCCGCCGCGAGAGCTATCACCACATCCCCATGCCGCGCATGACCAACACCTACATGCTCTCCGGCACCGACCTGCCCGAGGACATCATCAAGTCCGTCCCGCGCGGTCTCTACGCCGTCAACTTCGGCGGCGGCCAGGTCGACATCACCAACGGCAAATTCGTCTTCTCCGCCTCCGAGGCTTACCTCATCGAAGACGGCAAAGTCACCCGCCCGGTCAAGGGCGCAACCCTCATCGGCAATGGCCCTGAAGCTCTGAAGTACGTTTCCATGGTCGGCAACGATCTGGCCCTGGATGAAGGAATTGGCACCTGCGGAAAAGCCGGGCAAAGCGTGCCCGTAGGCGTCGGAATGCCCACCGTAAGGCTCGACCGCATGACGGTCGGCGGAACAGGACAATAAACAAAACCATGGCAGCCGAACGCGAAAAAATGTACCAGTGCGAAGTCCGCCGCCGTCGCCTCAAAGCCGGCGGAGGCTACGAGCCCTTCTGGAAGGTCAAAACCGTCGCCGACGCCCTCGCCGATGCCGACACCGAATTCCGCTGCAAAGACTGCTTCGGCCAGGTCAAGCTCCTCGGCCGTAACGGCAAAAACGGCAGCGTCCCCTACGTCGAGCACAAGCTCTCCACCGACGCCGAATTCTGTCCCTCCGGCCTGCTCTTCCAGAAAGCCACCGACGGCCGCGCCCCTCGCCCTTCCGCCCACCCCGTCGAGTAGCCGAGCGGTCCACGACCTGCCGCCGGCCCGTCGTCATTCTGACCCGCAGGGTCAGAATCTCTGGAGTCGCCTTTGTCTCTGCCCTTGCTCTTGTCTCCCGGCCTCCGCACCTGTCGTATTGCGTTTCAACTGAGAACTGAGAACTGAGAACTAGCAACTAGCAACTAGCACCTAACAACTGTCTTCAAGGAGTTCCCCATGGCCGCCGAATCCGAAAAAATCTACGAGTGCCAGGTCAAGCGTCGCCGCCTCAAGCTCGGTGGCGGCTACGAACCTTTCTGGAAACTCAAATCCGTCACCGAAGCCCTGGTCGACGAGGACACCGAGTTCCGCTGCCCCGACTGCACCGGCGCCGTCACCCTCCACCGCCGTCACCTGGTCGACGCCCCGCCGCCCTACATCACCCACAAATTCAAATCCGACTCCGAGTACTGCTCCGGCGGCCTCGTCTTCCGCAAAGCCACCGACGGCCGCCAGCCCCGAATGTCGGAGCATCCCGTCCGCTAGCAAGGCCTGGAGATGCGCCTTAACTCATAGCTTGAAGCTGATCGCTTACGGCTCAAGAATCATGCATTTCGTTCTTGCCTCGCCATTGGCCCTGCATGGTCAAAGAACACGCCAACACTGGTTTGCTCTCGAATTTGCCGATGATCGTCGTCGCTGTGAAACACCATCACCAACGACGACGAGTCGGAAGAGTCTATGGCAGGCATAGCGCTCCAGTTACGCTTGCCAATCGGGCCTGAACAGGAAAGCTATCGGGAGCTGAAACCATGACGCGACGATACCTTGTCATCCACCAAAGCGGCCCAACCAACGTGAGCGGCTTTGCCGAGTGGCTCACCGTCTCCCTCCCCGTCGCCGAAGCCATCTCCGCTTAAAGGCCGTCGGACCGTCGGATCAGACCGAATCTCACTTGTCCCGCGATACACTATCCCTTGCACGCCACGCTCGTCGCGGAGACCTCAAGTTGCCCGAAATTACTGCCACCACCCCCCCGGAAAAGATCGACCCGAAGACTGACCTGAAAACCGCGCCCGAGTCCAGGCCCGAAGACCACGAGACCGCGCTCGAATCGCTCGCCTCCATCTGCACCGTCCTCGCCGTCGGCCTCTTCGTCATGACCTTCGTCTTCCAGAACTTCGAAATCCCCTCCGCCTCCATGGAGAACACCCTGCTCATCGGCGACCACGTCCTGGTCGACCGCATCACCCTCGCGCCGCCCTCGCTCTGGGCGCCCTTCGTCCACTACCGCGAGCCCCGCCGCGGCGACATCATCGTCTTCCTCAAGCCCCACCCCGAATCCCCCGACCTCTACCTGGTCAAGCGCTGCATCGGCCTGCCCGGCGACAAGATCCACCTCGAGCACGGCATCGTCTACCTCAACGGCGTCGCCCAGAACGAGCCCTACGCCCAGATGCCCCGCGACGACGGCGACCCCGAAGACGCCTACACCCCCTACCGCGACGACTTCCCCGCCGACCTGCCCGGCATCGAAGAAGAAGCCGCCGCCAACAACGCCTCCCTCTGGGCCGTCGATCTCCCCAACCACGTCGTCAACGGCGACCTCGTCGTCCCGCCCGGCACCGTCTTCGCCATGGGCGACAACCGCACCAAGTCCCTCGACGGCCGCTTCTGGGGATTCGTTCCCCGCGAAAACATCGTCGGCCGCCCCTTGTTCGTCTACTGGTCCTTCCAGACCCCGCCCGACGAAATCAACAAAACCTCCATCGGCGACCGCATCGCCTTCATGGGCCACATCCTCGTTCACATCTTCGACCAGACCCGCTGGAACCGAACCTTCCACGTCGTCCGCTAAGCCGCCCGCACCTCTCTCTTCTGCTTCGCGAAGCCCTCCCGATGGTCGCCTGCCAAATTCTGTGCCGACCATCGGGAGGACCACGCGGAGCAGGAAAAAAAGGCGTGCGAACGCCCACGAAGTGACCACGCTAGAATAATCCGTCCGCCAACTTCGCCCGTCACTCTATGCAGCCGACCCACGCCAACGACGAGACCGATCAGGAATCCCCGCCCGCGCCGCGCAGCTATCGCCGCCTCATCGCGCTCTTCTGTGTCCTCGTCGTCATCCTCCTGCTCACTTTCATCCCGCCGCTCATCAACGTCAGCCGCCTCCAGCTGCGCATCGCGCGCAACATCAGCGCCTCCATCGGCCGCCCGGTCCATTTCGACCGCGTCTCGCTCGACCTGCTCCCGCTGCCCGGCTTCACCCTGGAAAACTTCGTCGTCGATGAGGATCCCGCCTTCGGCTCCGAGCCCATCCTGCGCGCCGACCAGGTCCGCGTCACGCTTCGCCTCACCTCCCTCTGGCGTCATGCCGAGTTCTCCAAAATCTCCCTCACCGACCCCAGCGTCAACCTCGTCCGCAACCCCGACGGCCACTGGAACATCGAAGGCCTCCTCCTCCAGGCATCCCGCATCCAGGCCGCCCCCACCTCTCAGCCCTACGCCGGACCCGCCCGCCGCTTCCCCTACATCGAAGCCACCGGCGCCCGCCTCAACCTCAAGCTCGGCCAGGAGAAGACTCCCTTCTCGTTCACCGACGCCGACTTCGCCCTCTGGCTGCCCGAGCCCCACCAGTGGCACCTCCGCCTCGAAGCCCACCCCCTCCGCACCGACACCGCTCCCGGCGACACCGGCACCCTCCGCGTGGAAGGCACCCTCGGCGGCGCCGACCGCAACGTCGGCTCCCTCGCCGAAATCCCCATCGACCTCCACGGCGACTGGCGCGACGCCCAGCTCGGCGGCCTCAGCCTCCTCGTCTTTGGCAGCGACGCCGGTCTCCGCGGCGATTTCTCCCTCACCTTCAGCATCCTCGGCGCCGTCGGCCACAATGCCATCGCCACCCACATCGCGCTCGCCAAAGCCCGCCGCGCCGACTTCATCCCCGAGCAGCCGCTCTCCCTCGACGCCGCCTGCAGCGCCAACGCTCAGAACAACTTCCAGTCCTTCTCCGCAATCGAGTGCCACTGGCCCCCCGCCGACTCCTCCGACCCCAGCCTGCTCATCCTCGCCGCCGATCTCCCCGACGTCCACCAGCCCCGCACCGCATCGATCAGCCTCACCATCCCCGCCCTGCCTGCCGCCACCTTCTTCGACTGGCTCAGCGTCGCCACCCCCCACGCCCCCGCCGGCACCGGAACCCTCGCCGGCGTCCTCGCCTACGGCCCTCAGCCATCCGCCGCCAGCCGCCCCGGCCAGCCCCCGCCAACCCCGCGATCCGCCTGGTCCGGCGACCTGGAATTCTCCATGGGCTCCATCGAATTCGATCCCCTGACCCACCGCTCCATCCCGCTCGACGACGTGATTCTTCGCTCCACGCCGCCGGCCGCCGCATCGGCCCACTCCCACTCCGCGCAGCCGTCCCCCGCCCCCGCACCCGACAGCTTCGACCTCCTGCCCATCGCGCTGCCCCTCGGCGGCAAGCAGCCCGCCACCCTCGACGGCCATGTCGACGCCACCGGCTACACCCTCCACCTCACCGGAACCGTCATCTGCGCCAACCTCCTCGAACTCGGAAACGCAGTCCCGCAGTTCGGCGATGGCCTCCAGCCGGTCCTCGATCAGATCGCCGCCGCCATGCCCGACACCGCACCGCCGGCCAAGTCAGGCAGCTCCGCCGACCGCATCCTCTCCAGCGTTCCCATCCACGTCGACCTCACCGCGACCCGCGCCTGGGGCAGCGCGCAGGTCTGGCGCAATACCACCCCGCCGCCCCCGCGCGCCATCGCCGCAACTAAATTCGCGTCGGTCCCTCACCCCCGCGCAGCTCAGGAAAAAAAAGTGACCCTTACGGCCGGGTGCCCAGCTTGCTGCTTCCATTCCCCGTGGGCGTCGCCGGAAGTCCAGCCGCAATCGGCGTAATCACCGGCGCAGCCGCGCCAATCAACTCCAGCACGCTGTTGCCGCCCGTGTTGGTCACCCAAACGTCGCCCGAGCCGTCAATCGCGACCCCGCGCGGCCCGATCAGCACCCCGTTGGTATATCCCCCCAGCCCCGACAGCACCGTCCCCCCATTGGAGAGCTCGATCACGCTGTTGGCGCCCTTGTCCGCAACCCACACACTGTTCAGTCCGTCGATGGCCAAAGCGACCGGCGCAGTCAGGCCGCCGCCGCCGAAGCCGAATC
>CAWBFL010000107.1:0-88997 GCA_963787905.1 uncultured Acidobacteriaceae bacterium
GACCGCGCCAGCTCGACGGTGGTCGCGCGCAACTCGGGCAGGCCGCGCAATGCCGCTTCGTCGCCCAGGGTCAGTTCGTAGGGGCGCATCCCGGTGTGCTGGTTGGCCACGGCCGGGACCGTGCCGTTGAACATCATGATGATGTCGTTGCCCAGCGTCGATAACTGCTTGTGCTGCCCGGACCGGAAACCTTCACCCAGCCCCACCAGCACCAGCAGCGAACCGACGCCCCAGGCAATCCCGAACATGGTCAGAAATGTGCGCAGTTTGTTGGCCGCAATCGCGCGGAAAACCTGCCCGAGGATGTCGGAAAAACTCTGCATGGCACGCCGCGAGCGCGCACCCGGCGCTCACCCGAATGATACGCGGCTGAACCGTCTTCTGTTCCCGCGGGCAATCTCGATCCAATGGAACGGAAATGCACCCGAATGCGTAAACCCAACCAGAGAACGAGGGTGATACGCTGGTGCCGCAGGGGTATTGCATTCTTTTGTCCGCACCTGGGATAGCGCCGGCTTTCTTCGCGTGTTGGGAGGGTCTTTGGTGGCAGCGTCGCGAAAAAGCAAGCGGTTCTGGATTTGGCTGAGCATCATTGCGGTTGTCGTTCTGGCAGCGGCTGGGTTCGGGCTGGCACGGTTGGTCAGCGGTGCCTCGATCGACCCCAACCGCATCGCCAAGGTGACGCGAGGCGACGTGGCGCGATCCGTCGTCGCCACCGGGAAGATTCAGCCCATCACCAAAGTCGAAGTCAAAAGCAAGGCCTCCGGCATTGTCGAGAAACTCTTCGTCGACATCAACAACAAAGTCACGAAAGGCCAGCCCCTGGCGCAGCTCGATCAGCAGGAGATTGCCGCCCAGGTGGACGCCCAGCGCGCCCAGCTTGCCTCCGCCCAAGCCAATGTGACTTCGTACGAGGCCAACATCGAACAGGACAAGGTCAACGCCAAAGCGCCCGATTTGCCCATGTACAAGGCCACGCTGGACCGCAACGCCGAGATGAGGAAAGAGGGCCTGGTCAGCCAGCAGGCCTACGACGATACCAACAAGGATTACCTCGCCGCACTCACCCGCCGCGACTCCGCCCAAGCCCAGATCGGCGTCGACACCGCCAAACTGAAGCAGGCGAAGGCCCAGGTGCTGCAAAGCCAGGCCAGCCTGAAGCAACTGGAGGAACAGCTCAGCTACACCACCATCGTCGCGCCCATGGACGGCGTCATCCTCTCCCGCGACGTCGAAATCGGCGACGCGGTCAGCTCCATCCTGGTGCTCGGCTCAACCGCCACGCTGATCATGACCGAGGGCGACATCAACCAGGTTTATGTCCAGGGCAAAGTGGACGAAGCCGACATCGCCCACGTCTACATGAGCCAGCCCGCGCGCATCAAGGTCGAAAGCTTCCGCGACCGCGTCTTCACCGGCAAGGTCACCAAGATCGCCCCGCTGGGCGTGGAGAAGGACAACGTCACCACCTTCGAGGTGCGCGTCTCCATCGACAACCCCGGTGGCGAACTCAAAGCCAACATGACCGCCAACGCCGAGATCCTCCTCGACGAGCACAAACACGTGCTCACCGTGCCCGAAAGCGCCGTCAGCTACGACAATCAGAAGAACGCGACGGTTCAGATTCCCGACCGCAAGCAGAAGGACGGCTACCGCACCATCCCCGTCAAGGTCGGCCTGTCGAACGGCTCCGTCACTGAGATTGTCAGCGGCCTCACCGAAGGCCAGCAGGTTATCCTGCCGCAATAGTCACGACCGATCCCCTCCGGCTGGTGAGGGATTGCCGGAATTAATCCGGTACCAACCAGTTAATCTCCCCAATCGCCGCCCATCCGCGCTACTCTTTCCTGCATGTTGAATCCACGCAGTTTGGCGCGCTCCGCAGCAGCCGCGCTCGCAGTCTTTATCGCCACCGCCTCGGCCCAGCCTGCCGCCGTCGTCTTCGCAACCGATGCGCCGCAGTTCGGCCCGTACAACGCCACCTTCCTTGCCGACGGCCCCGGCCTGGCCAAGCCCATCCCGAACCCGCGCGATCCCATACTGCTCGCCGACGCGCCCTGGTCGCTCTTCTGCTGGATCAAAGCCTCCGACCCAATCGACGCCTTTTCGCTCGTCGCCGGGCTCGGCAGCACGACCGCCGAATACCCGCGCTACCTTGGCCTCGATTCCGGAAAAATCGTTCTCTGGCTCGGCGAGGACAACCAGCTCACCACCCCCGCCAGCCTCAAGCCCGGCGAGTGGCATCTTCTCGCCGCTACGTTCGATGGCGCCCGCTTCCATCTCTCCGCCGACGGTCAGCCCGCCTCCTCCGGCACGCTCACCCTCGGCAGCACCAACCCGCTGCTGCAAATGGCGCCCACCGGCTTCGCCCGCCACTTCGGCGGCCAGATCGCATCCTTCACCCTCCTGCGCCACGCTCTCTCCGACAGCGAGCTGCATCAGCTTTTCCTCGCCCGCCCGGACTTTTCCCTCGTCCAATTTGAAGAAGCGTCGAAGCCCTGGCCCGTCCAGACTCGTGGCCAGGCTGGATACCGCGCGCCGCAGGACCCGGTGCAGATGCCCGTATCGCGCGCGCCTTTCTCCGCTCCCGTTGCCATCCAGCGCCCGGCCACCGGGCCGTCGCTCACGGCCTCGTCCGACTCCGAGTGGGCGTTTTCCGACGGCTGGATGATGCGCGAGGCCCCCCAAGTCGATGCCGACGGCGCCCACATCAGCACTGCGGCGTACAATCCCTCCGGCTGGATGCGCGCGACTGTGCCCGGCACCGTGCTCACCACCATGGTCGACGACGGCGTCTACCCCGACCCCTACTACGGCCTCAACAACCTCGCCATCCCCGAGTCGCTCAACCAGCAGGACTACTGGTACCGCAACGAGTTCACCCCACCGGCCGCGGCGCTCGCGCCGGGCTCTCACGCCGAACTCACCTTCGAGGGCATCAACTACGCCGCCTCCGTCTGGCTTAACGGCAAGCTGCTCGGCGCCATGAAAGGAGCATTCCGCCGCGGCACGTTCGACGTCACCTCCGTGCTCAAGCCCGGGCAGAAGAACGTCCTCGCCGTCCGCATCTCCCCTCCGCCACATCCCGGCATCCCGCAGGAGCAATCCATCCTCGGCGGGCCCGGCGAGAACGGCGGCGCCATGGAGCTCGACGGCCCCACCTTCCTCGCCACCGAGGGCTGGGACTGGATCCCTGCTATCCGCGACCGCGACAGCGGCATCTGGCAACCGGTTACGCTGCATGTCACCCACGGCCTCAAGCTCGGCGACGCCCAGGTGGTCACGACGTTCCGCAACCACGACACCTCGCAGGCCGCCGTCGACATCACCATTCCAGTTACAAATCTCTCCTCCGCGCCCATCAACGCAACCCTCAACGCCTCCATCGAGCAAGTCAGCGTCCGCAAGAACTTAACTCTCCCGCCCGGCGACAGCGTCGTCAAACTCACTCCCGCCGAATTCGCCCAGCTCAACCTGCAGCACCCGCGCCTGTGGTGGCCCAACGGCTACGGCAGTCCGGAGCTCTATCACCTCAAGCTTTCCCTCGCGGCCGGCGGCTCCGTCTCCGACGCCAAAGACGTCCGCTTCGGCGTCCGCGAGATCAGCTATGAGCTGAGCCTGCTCGACCGCACCGGCCATCTGCGCCGCGTCGAATTCACACCCGCGGCCGCGCGTGACGCCTCCAGCCCCATCGTCGACGTCAGCCACGACGGCATGCGCGAGGTTCCGCTTCCTGACGCCGAGGCAGCGGCCATCCCAGAAGAGCGCCGCGCCGACGCGCGCTCGCACGTTGCCTCGCTCGCGCCCGGAGCCGAAAGTTCGCCCGCGATTGAACCCCTGACCGACCTTCGTGCCGCGCCCTACCTCGTGCTTCGCGTCAATGGCGTCCGCATCGCCGCGCGCGGCGGTAACTGGGGCATGGACGACGCCCGCAAGCGCGTCTCCCGCGAACACCTCGAGCCGTTCTTCCGCCTCAACCGCGATGCCGGCCTGAACATCATCCGCAACTGGGTTGGGCCAGAGCACTGAAGAAACCTTCTACGAGCTGGCTGACGAATACGGCATGATGGTCTGGAACGACTTCTGGGAATCCACCGAGAACTACAACATCGAAGCCGAAGATCCAGCGCTCTTCCTCGCCAACGCCGCCGACACCATCCAGCGCTTCCGCAACCATCCCTCCATCGTGGTCTGGTGCGGCCGCAACGAAGGCGTTCCCCAACCAATCATCAACCTCGGCCTCGACAACCTCGTCCGTACGCTCGACGGCACCCGCTACTACTCGCCCAGCTCCAACGCAGTCAACCTGCAGGGCAGCGGTCCCTACCGCTATCAGAATCCCGCCGACTACTTCACCCGCCTCAACCGCGGCTTCTCGGTCGAGACCGGCACGCCCTCCATGTCCACGTTCGAATCGTTCGCAAGCACCATTCCCAAGCCCGACCAGTGGCCCATCGACGACGTCTGGGCCTACCACGACTGGCACCAGAGCGGAAACGGCGATGTCGCGCCCTTCATGGCTGAGATTCAGGCTGAGTTCGGCGCGCCCACCAGCCTGGAAGACTTCGAGCGCAAGGCGCAGATGCTGAACTACGTCGATCACCGCGCCGTCTTCGAAGGCATGAACGCCAACCTGTGGACGCCCAACAGCGGCCGCCTGCTGTGGATGACTCAGCCCGCCTGGCCCAGCACCATGTGGCAGATCCTCAGCTCCGACTACGACACCCAGGCCTCCTACTACGGCGTCAAGAAGGCCTGCGAACCGCTGCACGTGCAGCTGAACCTCGCCAACGGCCGCGTCGACATCGTCAACACCACCACCGACGCGCACGCCGGGCTCACCGTCAGCGCCCGCGTCTACTCGCTCGCCAACGTGCTGCTCTCCGAAGCCACGGATCGCAAAGATATCGCCGCCGACGCGACCACCCCGAGCGTGCGCCTCGACCTTGCACCCTTCCTCGCGCAAGGCATGGTGCTGGTCAAACTCGAACTGCGCGACGCGCAAAGCAATCTGCTCTCGCAGAATCTCTATTGGCTCGGCGCGCGGCCGTCCTCCTACCGCGAACTCAACAAGCTCGCGCCTACGACCCTCAGCACCTCCGCCAAAGCGGTAGCCTCCGGAGACATGGTCAAGGTGACGGTTCAACTCACGAATCCCACGGCCGTTGCCAGCCTGGAAAACAAGCTCACCCTGCTGGGCTCCGACGATCTTGTCAGAATTCTGCCGGTCTATTACTCGGACAACTACATCTCCCTGCTTCCCGGCGAGTCACGCACCATCGAAGTCGAATATCCTGCCAGAGCTGCGCATGGGCCCGTTCTGTTCACCATTCGCGGGTGGAACGCCGCACCCGGCCCGAACAACACCCGCCAGGTTGTCACAGTAAAGTAAGACCGAAAGTTCAACATTTGGCTTTGGCCGACTGTGCCTGTCGTATCGCAGCGCATCGGCAAGGTTTTGAGGTCTACTGCTCTTTTGGCTTCGCGTTCGCCGCGACTGCGGCTTTCAACGCTGCCGCGTCGGCCAGGTCCTGCAGCCTTCCCGCGGCCTCCTTGTTGCGAATCAAGTGCTCCAGCGAGATGTAGCGGACTGGAATGCCATCCCCGGTCATTCCGGGTACGCTATCTCTCCACGCTTCTTCAAACGACACAGCGCTGATAGCGAATATGAGGTCGATTTGGCTGGGGGGAAATCCGAACTGGTAACCCGAGTATGGCTCTTGAAAGTCCTTCGGGGTATAACCGGCGAGCGGAGCTCCGTATGCCGCAAGTGCAGCGAACACGCGCTGGGCATTCTCTTCGGATATCTCTACGAAGATGTCCAGGTCCTTGGTGACACGGGGTTCCGTGTAGCGGCCAAGGGCATACCCACCGACGACCAGAAACTTAACTTGTTGTTCGTTGAATGCGAGCAAAAGATCGCGCTGGTCCTTCTCCATGCGGCACGATACCTTTCATGCGGTACCACTCGCGATAGGCGTCCCGGCTCATCTCCCAGATCTCCTCGAATATCTCGGAGTCGGGACGAGTGCGCCAGTAGCGGTAGGTTTCCGCCCGCGCTTCTTCGTGGCTGGTGAATTTGCGGAAGCTCTTGTCCATGGAATCGCCTGTATCCATTATACCGGGGTCGGTTCATGTCCTGCCTTTTGCCACAGGAGCAATAGATGCGTCTTTTCTTGGCCCGAACTCTCTGATAACGCCTCGTTGAATGCGACTGCGCATTCAAGTGTTTTTCTCAAATTGATTACATCTCCGCCTCCCAGCGTGATCGTAGACATTTCGCCATAGATCGTACCGAAACAGGCTTCATGGGTAATATTGCAAAGTTTCTGTAACGCGCAAAAGAATATCTCGGCCTTGCCCTCGGGGAATTCACCAAGTGGCTTGCCGACCAGAACGGCGCCCATGTCCAAGTGGGCAAGAAGCTTGTTCCTCGCGAGTTTTATGTCTCGCCTAAAGCACCGTGCAATGGCCTGCAGCGATTTCAATTCCTGCTGTATGTCCCTATGGTCATCAGGCAATGACGTCAGTCTTTCTAGAATTGCCTTATCACTTGGCCAGCAGATGTTTTGAACGAGGTAATCGACCGTGAAGTTTGTGTCGCCGCGAGTGGTTGGGGGGTCGGTAATTTTGGCGCATTCTAAGAGCAGGTATTCGTGCAATATCCTGTTTAAATCGACGAAGAACGACCATGCTGTTTTCTTCATAAGAGCCTGACAGGACGGCTGCTCGTCCTCAAAAAGGACTTTGAAGGTGTGCCGGACACTTACCAGCCAGTGAACATGATCACAAAACCTCTTGACAATCTCCTTTGCTCTTTCGTCGGTGTAAGAAATGGTTTTCAAGTGGTCACTCGAGGCTTGCCCGTTCATTCTATAGAACTTCTGGTGCCGCCGATCCGGCTCAGACAAAAAGAGGGCATCCCTTGCGGGATGCCCTCTTTGTTATTTCAAGCCGATGCGGTGATGCGTAAGAGTCTTACAGCCCTTTCTTCACCAGGAACAGAATCAAGTCCTTCACCCGGTTGGAGTAGCCCCACTCGTTGTCGTACCACGCGATCACCTTGCCGGTGTTGCCGATCACTTTGGTCAGCTTGGAGTCGAAGGTGCTCGACATCGGGTCGCCCTTGAAATCAGAGCTCACCAGCTCCTCATCGGTGTAGGCGAGGATGCCCTTAAGCGGGCCGGCAGCAGCGGCAGCCTTGATCGCGGCGTTGATCGAATCCACCGTAATCGGCTTCTCGGCGACAAACGTCAGGTCGACCACCGAAACGTTGGGGGTCGGGACGCGGATCGCGAACCCGTCCAGCTTGCCCGCCATCTCCGGAATCACCAGCTTCAGTGCCTTGGCTGCGCCCGTCGAGCTGGGGATCATGCTCAGCGCAGCAGCGCGCGCGCGGCGCAGGTCCTTGTGCGGCGTGTCCAGAATGACCTGGTCGTTGGTGTAGCTGTGGATCGTGGTCATGATGCCGCTGGCAATGCCGAACGTGTCGTTCAGCACCTTCACCACCGGCGCCAGGCAGTTGGTGGTGCAGCTCGCATTGGAGATGACGTTGTGCTTGGCCGCGTCGTACTTCGACTCATTCACGCCCAGCACAATCGTGATGTCCTCGTTGGTCGCCGGAGCCGAAATAATCACCTTCTTGACCGTCGCTCCGAGATGCGCCTTCGCCTTGGCCGCGTCGGTGAAGAATCCGGTCGACTCCACAACAACTTCCGCGCCGACTGAGGCCCAGTCCAGCTTGGCCGGGTCGCGCTCGGCGAAAACCTTGATCGTCTTGCCATCCACGGTGATGGAATCCGCCGTGTGGGAGACCTCGTTCTTCAGGTTGCCCAGAATCGAGTCGTACTTCAGCAGGTGGGCCAGCGTTGCCGGCGTGGTGAGGTCGTTGACAGCCACAAACTCGATGTCCGGGTTGCCAAGTGCTGCGCGGAATACATTGCGTCCAATGCGGCCGAAGCCGTTGATGCCAACTTTAACTGCCATGATCGTGCTTGCTCCTGTGGTGTTGCTCGGTGAGGATTCGAGGTCCCATCCCGCGGAGGGATTCGGAGGTCGCGTCCTGTGATTGGGAAATTCCAGCTTTTGGTCGTCAATTTGATGCTAGCATCCGGGTTGGGGCCGCGCAACGCGCGCAGGCATGTCGTGTGATCGGAATCACATGCGCTTTCGCGGCGTCTGCATCCTGCGCCGAACCCTAGAAACTGAAGAATTTCTCGCGCAGCGCGTCTTCATACTGCTGCTTGGCTTCCTTCGCCTGATCGCGTGCCTCTTCTTCCCGGAAGCAGGCAGCCTCCCAGGTGTCGATCTGGGCCTCGGAGTGATTGGTTGAGGCCAGAGCTTCTTCCTCGCGAATGGCGGCAATCCACGCTTCGACGGCCGCTTTATACGCAGCCTGCATCTGGTCCAGCTCACTGATTTCAACGGCCATGGCGCACCTCTTTCACTCCCGACGGTACGCAGTGAAGATGAATGGAGGATGTCTGGCCCACGGAAATCGGTTCCCGGAGAAGTAGTCTCCACGGCTTTGACCGGCCAGGGTGCCTCCCAAGGTGCAGGAATTTGCGACGGCCCGGCTACTCTGTTACAACCGACCTATGCGCAATATGCGCGATTGGATGCGCGACCTCATGAGAAGACGTTCCAGACGTGGTCCGAACGAATCGGAATCCACGGGTAAAAGCGGGCAGGAGCTGCCCTCCAACCAGCCCGCCCCACTAAGACCTTCGTATCCCGAACCATTGGCTGAGCGGGAACCCGCAGCCGGCCGGGTGAATGCCCCGGGCCTGCCCGCCGCTCCTGCCCCCGCGGCGAAAGCCAGCGCTCCCGTTGTCCCCCCTCCCGCACCGGAAAAGAAGATGGTGGTGGAGACCCAGCCAGACTCGCTGGGCACGCCGCCGGCCGAGCAGACCAGCGTCTCGCCGAAAGAGCCCCGCGGCTATGTGGTTCTGGCCATTGGTCTTCCCGGATCCGGCAAGACCACCTGGTACAAGCGCCGTGGCGTCACCCCGCTCTCCAGCGACCTGCTCCGCTCGATCCTCTTCGACGACATCACCGAGCAGCGCTACCAAGGCCTGGTCTTCTCCACGCTGCGCAGCCTGCTGCGCGCCCGCCTGATCGCCAAGATGCCGTGGAACTACGTCGACGCCACCAACCTGAGCCCGCACGAGCGCAAGCAATGGATCAAGATGGCCAAGAGCTTCGGCTACGAGGTCCAGGCCGTCTTCTTCGACGTTCCCCTCTCGGTCTGCCTGGAGCGCAACTCCAAGCGCGACCGCCAGGTGACTGACGAGGTGATGCACAAGATGGCCGAGCGCCTGCGCCCGCCCTCCTTCAAGGAAGGCTTCGAGAAGATCACCGTAGTCCGCGTCAAAGGCCAGCCCGGCACCATCCCGGTAACCACCACCGGCGAAGAACCCGTCGGCGAAACCGAGCCCGTGGAGACTGAGTAGCCCGAACCACCGCATCCTTTCGAGCAGGTGATATGGCCGAGACCGCCGTTGAATTCGCGGGAGTCAGCTATACCCTGCCGAACGGGCGCCCCCTCATCCACAACATCTCGCTGCGACTGGAAGCCTGCACGACAACGGCCGTGCTCGGGCGCAGCGGCAGCGGCAAGACCACGCTGCTGCGCATGGTCAACGCCCTCGCGCTCCCCACCTCTGGTTCCGTGCTGGTCGGCGGCCAATCCACGCTCGGCCGCGACCCCGTCGAACTGCGCCGCGGCATCGGCTATGTCATTCAGGAGACTGGCCTCTTTCCCCACATGACGGTCGAGCGCAACGCAGGACTTGCGCTCGAACTGGCCAACGTCCCGCGAGCCGAAAGATCCCGCCGCGCCGCAGAAGTCCTCGCCCTGGTAGGTTTGAATTCAGCTGGCCTCGACTTCGCTGAGTTCCGCGCCCGCTACCCCTGGCAGCTCTCCGGCGGCCAGCGCCAGCGCGTCGGCCTCGCCCGCGCCCTCGCCGCCGACCCCGGCGTCCTGCTGATGGACGAGCCCTTCGGCGCGCTCGACCCCCTCACCCGCGCCGAGATGCAGACCATGCTGCGCGACCTGCTCGCCCGCGTCGGCAAAACCGTCCTCCTCGTCACCCACGATCTCGACGAAGCTCTCTACCTCGCCCAGCGCATCGTATTCCTCGACGCCGGGACCATCGTCGCCGACCTCCCCGCAGCCGAAGTCCTTCACTCCCCCAACCCCCACGTGCGCGGCTACGTCAACGCCGTCCACCGCTCACCATGATTCGCTCAAGGACACCACTTCCCGGAAGTCGAACGAGTCCGTTTTTTGCGTTAAGGGCACGGCTTCAGCCGTGCCGCAAACAGCCTCCAAATCAGAAGGGCTTCAGCCCCTGAGGTCAACTCCCAACGCTGCCATTGAAGAACGCAGAGTCGCCGCACATGAATCAATTCCTGCAAACCCACGGCTACGAGATCGCCCGCCTCACCTTCGAGCACCTCTGGCTCACGTTATTCGCGATGCTCATCGCAACTGGAATAGCCCTGCCGCTCGGCGTGCTCCTCACCCGCCACGAGAAACTAGCTAAACCCGTCATCGCCGTCGCCAACATCATCCAGACCATCCCCTCGCTCGCCCTCTTCGGCCTGCTGCTCCCCGTCCCCTGGCTCGGCGAGAACGCCGCCCGCCTGGCCATCCTCGCCCTCACCGGCTACGCCCTGCTGCCCATCCTGCGCAACACCTACGCCGGCATCCGCAGCGTCGACCCCGCGCTCGAAGACGTCGCCCGCGCCCTCGGCATGACCTCCTGGCAGCGCCTCACCAAGGTCGAGCTGCCCCTCGCCGCCTCAGTCATCCTCGCCGGCCTGCGGACTGCCACCGTAACCTGTGTCGGCGTCGCCACCATCGCCGCAGCCATCGGTGCCGGAGGCCTCGGCGAACTCATCTTCCGCGGCGTCGCCTCCGTCGACAACGCCCTCGTCCTCGCCGGCGCCATCCCCGCCGCCCTCCTCGCCCTCGCCGCCGACGCCTCCCTCGGCTTCCTCGAACACAAACTCACCATCCGCCGTTAGCAAGCTCGATGTGAGACTGACTCTTGAGACACACCCCCCAATTTCAGAGTGTCAGCGAAGCGTCGCAAAACTTACCCTTTGTAAATCAATCAGCCTTGCCACTCCCCGATACCGTTCCAAGAAACTTCTAGTTCTCGCGCGGCACAATCGCCCAGTTCGCGACGAACAGCCGAGTGAGCTGCTTTCATCATCCGTGGCCGTCCCGCGCTTAAGAAATTCAAACGCACTCCGATTTCCCTCGTTCTAGGCTGTGTTGGGTCGAGAAAGCGACCTGACATGTACGCCTCAGCTTTCCGACCGATATTGATCAATTCTTCTACATGTACCTGCAACTCGTACGCCAGACTTTCCTCAATGCGTTGTTTTCGAGCTTGGGCT
Organism: uncultured Acidobacteriaceae bacterium; assembly: GCA_963787905.1. Lineage (GTDB taxonomy): Bacteria > Acidobacteriota > Terriglobia > Terriglobales > Acidobacteriaceae > Edaphobacter. The sequence continues at coordinate 11,410 of CAWBFL010000107.1, forward strand.
GCCGAATCGGACTCTTTGACTCCCTCAACGTTGAGCTTCCACTGACACACTTGCTCCCAGGTAATCAAACCGAATCGAACGAGAGGAGATGGGGAACGCGCATCCGTGAAGGCGATGCCCGGAGTTTTTCCCTTAAAAGTTGCTGTGAAAACGGAGTGTTCTACGTCGGGAGGCACATCGCATTGAATAAAAACCTGATCCGGCCCAATAACAGTCTGCCAATTGTGAAGTGTCCCATACACTGTGCCAATGGTGTTTACCGTGTTTTGCACCAAGTCCTTCTGAATTGCAGTTTTCGACTCGTCCCGCCCTTGGAATGGTTCAGGTACGTCAAGCCACCAATTCACAGAATTCGTTGGGGCTTTCACGAGGATCTGCTTTTGATCAGAATGGGATAACGTTGCGGACCTCGCCGGGGTGGGTGCTTTTTCGGCGGCCCTTACCGTGGGGTTCGGCTGCCGTTCGGCAGGAACGGCAATTTCTTCTGTCGGTGCGGTCTTCTTCGTGCCAAACAGCCGATCAAGAATGCTCATCGTGGTCTCGCCCCATTATCGAAGATTATCTTTAACCCAAATCGTTAAGCGGAGCCGGTGGGCCAGTCGTCGCCGGGTGCCCCATTCATGACAGCTTCATCGTCATGGGTGGGGTCCGATCTCCCGCTCCGCCGACTCCGTCCTTAGTAGCTCTTATGGACAACCTCGAACGAATATCCATCCGGATCGAATACATCGGCCGCGTAGTATCCGGCGTAGTATTCCAGGCGTACCCGCGGCGAGATGTTGTCCCTCGCGCCGGCGGCGATCGCAGCCGCGTAGAACTCATCGACCTTCTTGTCGCTTTCGGCCTTGAACCCCCAGTGAACGGATGTCGGCTCCGGCTTCCCTTGCTGCAGCCAAAAGTACGCCTGCTTGCCATCGCCGAATCCCCACTGGTCAGGCTGGCCGCCTTTGCCCTTATAGGGCAGGAAAAACCTGATATCAAGAGGCTTCAAGGCCGCCTCATAAAACGCCAGCGAACGTTCGACATCGCTGACAGTCAGAATCATGAAACCAAGCATCCCTCTCTCCTTTAGATCGCAAGCCCTTAACACGGCAATCTCGCCATCGCGTATAGGATAGATCGCAAGCGGCTAAAGCAGGAGCAAAAACCATGAGAGCCACTATCCCGCCCGCCCTACTCACGGCCTGCAAAGTTGGATCATTATGCGGAGCGCTGCTCCTTGCCGGATGCGGCACAAGTTCAACGGCCAACCCCGCTTCCGTTGTAGGCAGCGTAGTGCCCAGCTCTTCTTACGAGCTTGACGCCTTCGACATTCAAGGCAACTACGCCTACATCCTGGGAGACAACGGCAATCAGGGCTCAGGATCCTCGGCTGCGCAATTCTATGTAGTGGATATCGCTCAGCCAGCAAGCCCGACCCTCGTCAGCACGACGTCAATCACCGGATTCATAAATTACGGGCAGTCCGGGATAAGAGTGCAGGGGCAATACGTCTACCTCGTATCTTCCACGGGAACGGCGACCACGAATCTGTTGCAAATCTACAATGTGTCGAATCCATCCGCTCCTGCGTCTGTCGGCAGCGTTCAAATCCCACTGTATGGATTCGGTCTTTGGGTATCTGGGAATTACGCCTACGTCATCTCGTATGTCGGCGTTTCTTCCGCAAGCACATTGGCGGTTGTTGACATTTCCAATCCTGCATCGCCGGCGATTGTGGGATCGACCAATACAGGAACTGCCTACGTGAATGTGGCCGACATTAAGCTAGTCGGAAACTACGCTTATGTGGCAGGGCAGAGCACCAAACAGTCCTACATACTTGTGTTTGATGTCTCCAATCCCGCCTCGCCGTATTTGCTGAGCAGTTTACCGGTGGCGCACAGCCCGCAAGGCCTGGATATCGAAGGAAATTACTGGTATCAGACGCTCTATGACCAGAACTCATTGAACATTTACAACATATCCAATCCTGCATCGCTTTCACCGGTAGGCACGGCTTCCCTGAGCGGAACATGCAAGCCGCAAGACGTCACCGTGGAAGGGACCACAGCGTATGTGGCCTGTTATGAAAACTCATCCGTAGCGGTAGTCGATGTGTCCAACCCAGCTTCGCCAACTGTCGAGGAATACATACCGCTTCCGGCAACTTCTTATCCGATATTCCTGGAGTCGATTGGTAGTTATGTGTATTCGATCTCAAACACCCCAGGTGGAATGTTCTCGGTTATAGACACTGGTGATTGAGCAGGCGGGTGGCCCACCCGCAACCCTGGGGCCCCGTTCATGACAGCTTCACCATCATGGGTGGGGTCCGACCTCCACTCCCCGAAGCGTCATTCTGCACGACGTGCAGAATCTCCGTAGTTGTCTTACTACAGGCGTCCCAATCCCAAACCCCAGGCTCTTTTGCGGCTAAGAAGCTTGACACCCCACGTATAATTAAGAAAGAGCGACAACAGAATCCACCAGCTTCCGGATTGTGCTTCCCGCTCCCGCAGGAGACAAATAACCACCGCAAATCGAAGGCTTTACACGCAAACAGAGACTTTGGCCGACCTCCGCCGGACTCACGCCAACATAACTCTTTTATTTAAGGTACTTTGGGACTTAAGTACGGGGGGTGGGGGTGGACTTGAACACACGATTACGAGCCGCGACGCTGCTGCTGCCGCTGCTCCTCACCGCCTGCGCGCCGCCGCGTTCTTCCCGTATTGTCATCGGCGCAAAAAACTTCACCGAGCAAGTCGTCCTCGGCGAACTGCTCGCCCAGGAGATCGAGTCCGTCTACGCCGCCGAAGGCCACCCCCAGCGCGTCGACCGCCGCTTCTACCTCGCTGGCAGCTACATCTGCCAGCAAGCCCTCGCCAGCGGCCGCATCGACACCTACGTCGAATACACCGGAACCGCGCTCACCGCCATCCTCAAACAGCCACTCCCGCCGCCCGGCCAGCGCGACCCCGCTCGCGTCCTAGCCACCGTCCGCTCGCTCTACGCCTCGCGCTACCGCGTCCGCGTCGAAGAACCCCTCGGCTTCGAAGACACCTTCGCCATGGTCATGCGCGCCGACGATGCCCAGCGCCTCCACCTCCACACCATCTCCGACGCCGCCCGCGTCGCCTCCCAACTGCGCCTCGGCGTCGGCTACGAATTCGAGTCGCGCCCCGACGGCCTGCCCGGCCTCTCCGCCGCCTACAACCTCCACTTCGCCGGCGCGCCGCGCACCATGGATCTCGGCCTCCTCTATCGCGCCCTCGCCAACCACCAGGTCGATATCGTCGCCGGCAACTCCACGGACGGCCCCATCCGCGCCCTCGGCCTCACCGTCCTCACCGACGACCTCCACTACTTCCCGCCCTACCAGGCCGTCCCCCTGGTGCGCGAAGACTCGCTCGCCCGCCATCCCGAAATCCAAATCGCAATGGATCAACTAGCCGGCAAGGTCACCGCCGAAGACGTGCAAACCATGAACGACGCGGTCGACGGCAAGCACCAGGATGTAACGGAAGTAGTCCGCGCCTTCCGCGCGAAGAAGGGGTTGTAGCTACGCTGACCGCTGACCGCTGACCGCTGATAGCTGGTCGCTGACAGCCGGACAACCAAAAAATCCGGTGTTCTTTGCCGCTCTCAATGCACTGTCTTCATCCGCCGGGACATGAAATCCATCAGCAGATAGTTTCCCAGCGTCTGCGGCGTAGTGAAGTAGGCCTTGCCGCGGCACATCGCGCTCACCTGCTGCACAAACTGCACCAGCGAAAAGTCCGACGCCAGCATGAACGTGTTGATCATGATGTTCGATCGCTTGCAGCGCGAGACCTCCTCCAGCGTTTCCGCAATCACCAGCGGATCCAGCCCGAAAGCGTTCTTGTAGATCCGCCCGTCCGGCAGGGTCAGCGCGCTGGGCTTGCCGTCGGTGATCATTACAATCTGCTTCATGTCCTTGGTCTGCCGCGCCAGGATGCGCTGGGCCAGCCTTAGCCCTTCGCGCGTGTTGGTGTAGTGCGGCCCCACCTTGACCCGCGAAAGCTGGCTCACCGGAATTTCCTCCGCCGTGTCATGGAACAACACCAGGTTCAGCGTGTCGCCGGGAAACTGGGTGCGAATCAGGTGCGACAACGCCATCGCCACGCGCTTCGCCGGTGTGAAACGGTCTTCCCCATACAGAATCATCGAGTGCGAACAGTCCAGCATCACCACGGTCGCGCATGACGACTGGTAGTCCGACTGATGTACGTGCACATCGCTGTACTCGATGTTCAGCGGCGCATGCTCCTCGCCCTCGACTGCGGTGCGAATTCCTTCGCGCGCAAACACGCTGCTGAGCGTCGCGGTAATGTCCAGGTTCAGGGTGTCGCCAAACTCGTAGATCTTCGAGCTGCCGTTGGTCTCCACGCCGGCCGCCTCGTGTCGCGTGTCGTGGCGCCCCAGGTGGGACTTGCCCAGCGGACCCAGCAGCTCGCGCAGAGCCTTGTAGCCGAGAAAGTCCATGCTCTTGTCGGTCACTTCAAAGCGCGCCTCACCGTTGCCTTCGCCTTGCTGCCCTTGGCCCTCTTCGGGCTGCTCGGCGTTGATGAAGTTCTGCTCCTGCATCTTCTCGATGACCTGATCGATCAGCTCCTCCACCTGGTCCGCCGACAGCTCGTCGAACTTCTGCTGCGACTCCTCGTCAAACAACTCGCCCGACTCCAGCGCCTGGCGGATCGCCTCGCGCAAGTTCTCCATGGTCTGGTTGTTGTACTCGGAGAACTGCGCGTACGGATCCTGGTAGCCGGAGTCCAGCAGAAAATCCGACAACGCCTGCATCAGGTCTTCCAGACCGAAGGACGAGGCCAGATCGCCGGTGAACTTGGTGTAACGAATCCGTTTCATGCGCGCCGTCGCCCCTCCCCCATTTTAGATGGGATTGACCGGGAGGAGATTCGCCGGTCCGATGGCTGCCCGCGAATGACTGCCATCACCCTGGGCCGCGGCGACTTAGCGCTCAAAAATGGAATACAACTCCGGTGTTGATGGTCAGCGCCGTGATGCTGGGTGCGCTGGTGCTGTAGCCTCTGCCCGCGCCCACTTCGATCAGGCGCAGGTCGAAGACGCGGATCAGCGGGTAATCGACCCCGCCCAGTATCTCCCAGCCCGCATAGTGGTTGGTCAATGTCCCGCCAACCGGCGGGTAGGGATAGGTAGTGGTGCTGTTTTCGTTCACTGTGCGCGTGCCCAGGTATCCGCCGGAGGCCTGAAGGTAGGGCTTCAATCGAAGGCCGGGCGGATTGATGCCGAGCTTCAACCCACCCAGAGCCGTATCCGCGCCGGGCGTGCCTGGCTGAGTCGACCCACGCAGATCGAAGCTCAGACTGACCGGGCCAAGCGAGAGCCATCGCAAGCTGGCGCCGCCGCCGATGCCCGATGTCCAGAAGTTAGCGTACTGTTCCGCGGCAAGGTTGCCGGTCGGTTCGTAGGTGACGATCTCGCCCGACTGCACGTTGGAGAAGCGCGCCGAAGAAGACGTCACATAAATCGAAACCTGCGCGTGAGCGGAGGCCACCAGGAGAAACGCAACAGCTGCAAGCAAAGCACTTCGGACCATCGTTTACCTCGTAGTAGAGTATTGGACCCTGACCATGCAGACCCCGCCGTCCCGGGCAACAGACACCGGGTCCATTCTTGAATTGGATGCATAGAAAAGCAGTCTGATCAGACCATAGATAGTTCAGTTCCTGGTGCCGGCGAAGACCGCGAAGCAGTTGTCCTTGTACCAGCAGTCGGCGTTGGCAAAGCCCGCGGCCCGCATCCAGTCAAGCTGCTCGGCCACCGGGGCGCACCGGTCCTCCTGCTTGCGATAGAGCGAGTCGGCGATCTGTTGCTCGGTCGCTCCGGCGGCGCGAACCTGCTCCAGCCACAATGACTTGTAACGAGTGTCCAGGTCCGGCGTCGGGCCCGCCACCTGGTCGGCGTTCACGAACACTCCGCCCGGCAACAGGGAGCGATACACGCGCTGAAATACCGCCCGCTTGTCCGCATCGTCCAGGTGGTGAATGGAGAGCGAGGAGACCACGGCGCACACTCCCTCGGGCAAGTCCCCGGTGACGTAGTCGGCCTGCTGGTACGCAACCTGCGGATCGTCCCCGAGCCGGGCCCGCGCCAGATCGAGCATGGGCGCGGAAAAATCGATGAGATGGAGCTGCGCATCCGGAAAGCGCTCCCGCACCAGGACACTCAACAGCCCGGAACCGGCGCCGAGATCAACAATCCGCTTGGCCCGCGCGGGGATCAGGTCGATCGCCCAGCGATAGAAGGCATCGCAACCGGGGATCAGCCTGGAGCGGTCCCGGTCATAGGTGGAAGCAGTCGCGTCGAAGACAGCCCTGGTGTTATTGGCAACCATGGCCACATCATAAGATGAATCAATGAATTTGTTAATTTATATAAGTTGAATCAATGAGCGTATTGGCCCCGGAAACGGCCAGGGCAGGCGTCACCCGATCCGGCCTGCCCATGGCATGCAGATGGCGTGCGTGCGCGGCCACGGCCTTGCGGAAGGTGGTGTGCTCCACGTACGCGATGTTGCGCTCCGCGCATACCTGCCGCACCACCTTGCTGATCTGCGGATAATGCACGTGGGCGACTCGGGGAAACAGATGGTGCTCGATCTGGAAGTTCAGCCCGCCCACCAGCCAGGTGACCAGGCGGTTGCTGGTCGCGAAGTTGGCGGTGGTCGCAATCTGGTGGATGGCAAACTCCTCCGGGAGCATGTTCTCCGGCATGGCCGGCAGCGGAAACTCGGGGCCTTCCACGGTATGCGCCAGTTGGAAGACCACGGTCAGCGCCACGCCCGCGGCCGCCATGGTGATCGCCAACCCAGTCAGGCCTCGCGCGACTCCCAGCCGCCAGATGGGGATCACGACATAAAGGCACGCGTTTACCGCCTTTCCCACCCAGAACTGGATGTGATCGCGCGTCCTCATCCGCGGCATCGGCACCGGGCCAAGTCTGCCGGTGAAGTACCGCTGATAATCCACCTGGAAGACCCATAGAATGTAAACCATCATGTACAGGAACCAGCAGTAGATGTGCTGGAAACGGTGCAGCCAGAATCTCCGCTGATGCTGGTTGACGCGCATCAGGTAGCCGATGTTGATGTCCTCGTCGACGCCCTCAACATTGGTGAAGCTGTGGTGGATGATGCAGTGCTTCACCTTCCAGATGTAGGCGCTGCCGCCCAGGCACTCCAGCGTACCGCCGGCCAACGTGTTCATCCAGGTGCTCGAACTGAAACTGCCGTGGCTGCCGTCGTGCATCACGTTGAAGCCAGTGCCGGTGATGAACAGGCCGAGCAAGATGCACTCGGGCACGGCGAACGGCCACGCAGGAGTGAAGAAGACCAGATGCAGGTAGAGGGCGATCATGCCGCCCACAACGAAAATGGCCTTGGCGTAGAGCTGCGCGTTGCCTTTGCTGGCGACTCCAGCCTGATCGAAGTACTCCGCGACCCTGCTCTTCAAGGCTGCGTGCAGCGAGGGAGCGGGCGTCGGAAACTTCGGAGTGATGGGCGTGCCTTGCATGGGAAGCGCTCGGTTCCCTGCACGGCCAAAGGTGCAGTTGATCGAGCATACAGGAGCGGGGCGCATGTGTCCGCTGCCTTACAAAACTCTTACACAGTGCGGCGTCATGCCGCGAGCGACACAGCAACGCCCTCGCCTGCAACTGGCTGAGGCCTCTTCGGGTGCGCACGGGTCGCGCTCCGGCTTGCGGAGACTGCGCCAACCTGCATGCACCCTGTACTCATTGGATCGCTGCGGTTGGGAGGGCCTGGTTCGACGAATATAGCTCCGCTTACTTCGCGGGCGGCACATAACCGTCGATCACGGTGGTGCTGCCCCCAACCCGTGTCGCAAAGGTGGGTTGCTCCAGCCCCTTCAGGATTGCCGGCGGAATTGACCCCGAGTCGCAGTGGTGCGAATAGAACTCCGCGAAAGAAAAGAAGTCGGAGTCGCTGCTGTCGATCAACTGGGGCTCGGACGCGTACGCCTTCACGATCTCCGGGTTGGCCAGCGCGGCCCCCAGGAAGTTCACCGCGTCGCCGATCCCGCGCCCCGACTTCGACCGGTAGCCGTAGAGGTCCACTCCCAGCCGCTCGGCAAACTGCGCGATCGGCAACAGCGGTTGCAGCGCAAACGACTGGTAATGAATCGCACGCTCGTGCCGGGCCATCTCGAGCGGAAAAGCTCCGTGCGCATCGATGGCGTCGACCGCCTGCCGGTACACGCCCGTGCCCCAGCGGAACAGCCCATCGTCAGACGAGATCACTCCCGTGGCCGTCGCCGCCAGACCGCGCCAATAGTGATGATTGTTGACCTCGTCGCTGGCCTTGTCGAATTCCACGGTGCGGTGCGCAACCTGGTTCATCCACGCGATGTCGCGCTGGAGCATCGCCGCATCCAGGGACGCCTCATTCATCAACACCGACTCGCTGGTCGCCGTCGCGCTCAGCGTCCACTCCACCTGGAACCACGCCTGCCGGCTCTCCTTCGGATCGTAATCCAGCAGCGCGCCGCCGCGGGCCCACACATCGATCTGCTGTTGCGCGCACTGCGCCTCGTCGCGGCTGCCGGTCACCAGCCACTGGTTCATCCCTGCCGTCACCCGGCGCTCATACGCGCTGTATACGCGCGTCACTTTCGCCTCTTCTGGATTCACCGGTCCGTGCGATCCGCTGATGTAATGCGGCGGAATGATCATCCTCCCCACTGGCGCCGCAACCACTGGCAGCTTCGTGCACTCGGCCAGCGATGAGATCGCCTGCGCCGTTCGTGCGTCGCGATTGTTCGCCAGCTCCGCGCGCCGCACCGCCACATCGATGTACGATGCCCGCGGGTTGCTCACATGCTGCGCCTGCGCCGCCAGTGCCAGCGCGCAAACTCCCACCACGCACAACGCCCGGACTCTACGCATTTGCGATCGCCGCCCTTCGCATTAGTTGAAGCCCCGGCGGGTGCGGCTCTTGGCGTAGTCGTCGCGTTCCAGTTCGCGATCGCGAATCTTCTCGGCGTAACGCGCAGCTTCGTCGTTGCGCGCCTTCTTCTCGCCGGCAGAGAAGCTGCGCTCTTCCGTTCGGCTCAGGCGCTTGTGCGCGTACATCCCTTCCAGCAGAAACTCCGCCGCGCTGACCGCAACCTCCGGCTTCGACTTCGCATTGATCTCGAGCGGCGCGAGCTTTTCGAGCAACCCCTGGATCTGCTGTAACTCGGCCAGCGATCCGGCCGACGGCTGCGCATCGTTCAGTTGCACCGTGCCGCCCAGGTTGAACCATTGCTCGATCTGCTGGGTGTTGGTGTCCTTGAAATACAAGTCGAACACTTGCGCGACGGCCGTGCGAATGATCTCCCGAACCACCGTGTCCGCCCCGCGCATCTCGCCTTCATATTCCAACTCAATCTTGCCGGTGATGCCGGGCAGCGCCGCATAGATGTCTCCTACCCGCGCCACTACCAGATCTTCGCCATGGATGAGAGCACGCCGCTCAGCGTTGGAAACCACCAGTTCCATGGTGGTGATCGGCAGCCGCTGCGACACGCCCGAGCGCTTGTCCACCTTCTTGTCCTCGCGCGCCGAGAACGCGATCTGCTCCACCACCTGGCGCACGTAGTGGGGAATCTCGATGCGGCCCTTGCCCGGCTTCGCCTGCTTGGAGTCGCGCGCCGTCCACGCCTCCTGCTTGGTGATGCGGATGCCTTCCTCGATGCTCTCCGGATAGTGGGTGCGGATCTCCGAGCCGATGCGGTCCTTCAGCGGCGTCACGATCTTGCCGCGCGCGGTGTAGTCCTCCGGGTTCGCCGAAAACACAATCGCCACGTCCAGCGGCAGACGCACCGGGTAGCCCTTAATCTGCACATCGCCTTCCTGCATGATGTTGAACAGCGCCACCTGGATCTTCCCCGCCAGGTCGGGCAGTTCGTTGATGGCAAAGATGCCGCGGTTGGCGCGGGGCAACAACCCGTAATGCATGGTCAGTTCGGAGCCCAGGTCCTGGTTGGAGCGCGCCGCCTTGATTGGGTCGATATCGCCCACCAGATCGGCCACGGTCACGTCCGGCGTGGCCAGCTTCTCCACGTAGCGGTCGTCCGGCGACATCCACGCGATCGGCGTCTCGTCGCCCAGCTTCGAAACCAGGTCGCGCGCAAACTTCGAGATCGGCGCGTACGGATTGTCGCGCAGCTCGGATCCGGCAACATACGGCGTCTGCGGGTCCAACAGCGTCGTCAGGGCGCGCAGAATCCGCGACTTGGCCTGCCCGCGCAGCCCCAGCAGGATGAAATTGTGGCGCGAAAGCACCGCATTCACCAGCTGCGGAACCACCGTGTCCTCGTACCCGACAATCCCGGGAAACAGCGGTTCATCCGCCCCCGACGTCGCCCTCAGCCGGGCGATCAAGTTCTCGCGCAGCTCGTCTTTGACCGAGCGGCCAACCCGGGCTGGAGTGAATTCGCTTGCGCGCAGTGCGCCGAGAGTCGTTGGGAGGGCGTTTGCCATGCCTAAGTATAGATGTTCAGTGGACGCGCGCGATGCAGCGCTGCCGGCAGCAACCAGAGTCCGCGGCTGCCGCGGTACTCCCACGGACCAAAGGCCATTCTCGCGCAGTGACCGCGAGCACACGTGAAATCTTGTGATTACAGGTTCCCATCGCGCGCAAAAGAACTTATTCTTGTTGCATATGCCCAAGCTATCGATTCGAGATTTGGATCTTGCCCACAAGCGCGTGCTCATCCGCGTTGACTTCAACGTCCCGCTGAAGGACGGCCTCATCACCGATGACACTCGCATCCGGGAGACCCTTCCTACCATCGAGTACGCGCTGCGCCATAAGGCCAAGGTCATTCTTTGTTCGCATCTCGGCCGCCCCAAGGGCAAGCCGGTCGAGTCCATGAGCCTCCGCCCGCTGGTCGCCCGTCTGCGCCAGTTGCTCGAGCAGGTGCTCAACGTGTCGGAAAACGTCGCCTTCTCGCCCGATTGTGTCGGCGATATCGCGCTGGAAATGTCTCAGCAGCTTGAGTCCGGGCAGACCCTGCTGCTGGAAAACCTCCGCTTCCACCCGGAAGAGGAAGCCAACGATCCGGCCTTCGCCAGGAAGCTCGCCGCGCTGTGCGACCTCTACGTCAACGACGCCTTCGGCAGCGCGCACCGCGCCCACGCCTCCACCGAGGGCATCACCCACTTCGTCTCCAAATCCGCCGCCGGCCTGCTGATGGAGAAGGAACTCAACTTCCTCGGCAAGGTCCTGACCGAACCTGACCGTCCCTTCGTCGCCATCATCGGCGGCTCCAAGATCTCGGGCAAGATCGACGTCATCGACAACCTGCTGGACAAGGCCGACACTCTGCTGATCGGCGGCGGCATGGCCTACACCTTCCTCAACGCGCTCGGCCAGAGCACCGGCAAGTCGCTGATCGAAGCCGACAAGATTGATGTTGCTACCGCCGCGCTCGCCAAAGCGAAGGCGAAGGGCGTCAAGCTGCTGCTACCCGTTGACCACGTGCTCGCCGACAAGTTCGACGCTACCGCCAAGACCCAGGTCTTCTCGGGCACCGGCCCCTTCCCTGCCGACCTGATGGCGCTCGACATCGGCCCCGCCACCATCGACCTATTCGCCGCCGAAATCGCCGAAGCTCGCACCATCCTGTGGAACGGCCCCATGGGCGTCTTCGAACTGGCGCCCTTCGCCCACGGCACCAACGCCATCGCCAATGTCGTCGCCGCCAACCACGACGCCACCAGCATCGTCGGCGGCGGAGACTCGGTCGCCGCGGTGCATCAGGCCGGCGTGGCCGACAAAATCACCCACATCTCCACCGGTGGCGGGGCATCCCTCGAATTCCTCGAAGGCAAAGTCCTCCCCGGCGTCGCCGCGCTCACGGATAAGTAAGCGGCGTCGGCTGCTGCCCGGCTCGGTACCAGGCTCAGCGCAGTTTTCTAACGAATGAGTGGCGCTACTTGCCGCGCGCCGGCGCATCCGGCAGGTTCCGCCGCCGCCTGGCTTTGACTTCCGCTCCACCGGCTCAAACCGTCCGCCCACGCCCAGCGAGTACGCGCCGCCGTGGTACTGCATCCGGCTGCCCATGTAACTCGCAATCCATACCGCAAATCCCAGCAGATCGCGCAGCGGGTAGATCAGTGTCGGCTTGGCCGCCTCTTCGTCCTCCAGCGCACCCAGCACCACCGCCGCCATCACCCAGCGGTTGACGCACGTCGCCAGCAACCACAGCAGCCCAATCGCCGGATGGCCCGCCAGCAGGCCCCACGCCAGCCCCAGTACTCCGAACGGCACGGCATACGTCAACCCCGTCCCCAGGTGACCGGCCGGCCGCGACCTCGCGTGCTCTTCATCCAGCGCAGCTGATCGCGGAATGAGCCGCGCAGGCCTTGCGGCAGGACCATCAGCCGCACCACATAATTCGCCATGCGCACGCCGAACCCCCGCTCGGCCAGCCGGTTGCCCAGCACAAAATCCTCGGCGTAGTACTGCCCCAGATCTTCGTAGCCTCCCGCCTTCTGGAAGGCGCCCCGCCGCAGAATCATACTCACACCCAGCGCAAACCGCGTGCCGCCCTCCAGCATGTCGGCCACCAGGATTCCGCCCGACATCTCCACGCTTTTGCCTACTGCGTCCAGCTGCGCTGCCAGTCCTCCCGTGGTTCGCCCGACGTACAGACAGGACGCCAGTTCACGCTGCGGGTCGGCCAGCTCCTGGACGCACCGCCGCAGGTAATCCCGCGACACCCGCGCATCCGCATCGCTGGTCACCAGCGTGTCGTACTGGGCCGCCTCGCTGAGCGCCGCCATCGACCACATCTTGGCATTCGGAAACCGCGGCTCGCCGCAGGTCAGGAAGCGCGCTCGCACCTCCGGGTGCTGGGCCGCAATCCGCTTCGCCATCTGCAGGCCGATGTCAGTCTCGTGGCGCGCGCAGAACAGCAGCTCGAACTCGGGATAGTCCAGATCGAAGAAGCGCCTCAGGTTCTCCTCGAGGTCCGGCTGGCCCCGTGCAGCGGCTTCAGCACGCTCACCGGCGGCAGAAACTCCACCGGAGCCCGCTCCTCCCTCCGCTTGCGCCGGGCGAATCGCACCGCGCCTACCAGCACCATCCCGCAATAGATGGCCGACGTCACCGTGCCGGCGAGTGCGCCGTAAAACAGAATCCGCAGAAACAAACTCATCGCACCTTTTCAGCCAATCATTCTCTTGAACGCCGCGCCCGGCGCCTGCATAACCACCTGTCCAGTTAGAGCATTGCGCCCGCAATCATCGCCAGTCAGCGTGCCTTGCCCGCTTTGGCCGCGCTCTTGCCCACAACCACCGCATGCTTCAGCGGCAGCGGCCTGCCCGCGCCGCCCGCTGCGGCACAATCGCCGGCCGCGGCACCGGCACCAACCCCGCGCCCGGCTGTTGTTGCTGCATCCGCGACAGCATCTCCGTGCGCACGTAGTCGACGAACCCCTGCATCTGGCGGTTCATCTCCTCCATGCGTTCGCGCATCTGCAGCACAATCGCAATCCCCGCGATGTTTACGCCCAGGTCGCGTGCCAGGTTCAGGATGAACTCCAGCCGTTCCAGATCCTCGTCGGTATACAGCCGCGTGTTGCCGTCGCTGCGGCTGGGCAGCAGCAACCCCTCGCGCTCATACAGCCGCAGCGTCTGCGGGTGGATGTCATACATCTCGGCCACTGCCGAGATCATGTACGCGCCCTTGCTCTTACGCTTCGTCGCCATTCCCTGTGCACCTGCAACAAAGTCTAGTCCGTGACGGCGGGCAAAGGGAATAACCAGGACTCCGGTTCGCCACGTCCGGCCCCTACTGCCGGGCCGCGACCTCGTCCTCAGGCTTCAGCGCCCGCGCCGCAACCACCGGATAGGTACCGTACTCGATCGTCAGCGTTGCCTCGCCGCCGATCCGTACATGGCTCGACGAGACGTTCTTCGCCGGCAGCCATACGTCCCCGCGCCGCATATAAATCGACTCGAAGCTGGCCCGGTTAATCCACCACGACGGGTTCTTCGCCGGCTCGCCCTGGATGCGGACCACGGCATAGTCGTCTTCGCTGACCCACACCTTGCCGCGATAGGTGAATTTGTTGTCCACCTTCGGCGTCACCCGCAGCACCCAGGCGCGCACCGGCCCGCCCGCCGTCGTCACCGTCTCTTCGCCTGCCAACTCGCGCGTCGTAGTTCTCCGGGCCCAGCGTGGTCTGCATGCGGTTCGATTGCGCCGTCGCCTCCTGCTCGCTCTCCACCAGCCGGCGCAGCACCTTCTCGCAGATGAACTTCGATCCTGACTCCGACACGACCGTCAGTTGTTTCCGATCCGGCCGCAAGTAGTCCGCATGCACCTGGATCTCCGCCCGATGCTCGCCACCGGTTCCCGTGTATTCCACCCGGTAGGTCCGCTCCGACTCGTAATGCTCCAGCGCCGCCGAGCGCTCTTTGTTCTTCTCCAGCAGCCGGGCGACAATCTCGCCGGCGGTCGGGCGCGCCGGATCTGCATTGGCCGCGCCGCCCGTGCTCACTCGCCGCAACGTTCGCTGAACCGGAAAGGCTCTGTGCCGGCGCGCCTCCCACCCACAACGCGCCCACTGAGACCATCCCTCCCGCAATCATCACCCGCATCGCAAATTGCCGCATGGAATCACCTCCGCCCACAGTGATTCCAACATTGCTGCACCATTTTTTGTGCAAACACGCAATGGCAAGTACAACATTTCTCGGTGAATGCCGAATCAGTAACGGACCACCGGCGCTATACCTCCGCCAGCAGCTCCGCGCGCGGGTCTTCCGGATTCAGCTTCGCCAACTCGCGCAGGATCTCCTTCGACCGCTCGTCCTGCACCTTCGGCACTACGATCTTCACCTCGACGATCTCGTCGCCGCGCTTGCCTTCGTGCGCCGCACTGGGCACGCCTTTCTCGCGCAGCCGCAACTTCTGGCCTGTCTGCGTCCCGGGCGGAATCTTCAACTGCGTCCGCCCGCCGCCGTCGTGCGTGTCGATCGTCGGCACCTCGATCTTCGCGCCCAGCGCCGCCTCTGCAACCGTAACCGGGACGGTTACATGAATATCGTCGGCCACGCGCGTGAATACCGGGTGCGTTCCCACCTTGATGATCAGGTACAGGTCGCCCGCCGCGCCGCCGTCCGTGCCCGCGTTGCCCTTGCCCGCCAGCCGGATCCGCTGGCCGTCGCGTGTGCCCGGCTTAATGCGGAACTCCAGCGGCTCCCGGCGCGTCACCACGCCTTCGCCGTCGCAGGTCGGGCAGCCGTTCTGGATCTTGCCGGTGCCGTTGCAGCGCGGACACTGAATGTTGAACTTCATCCGTCCGCCCATCTGCGTCACCTGGCCGCTGCCGTGACACTCCGGGCATTCGACGCTGCCGCCGGTGGTCGATTTCCCTTTGCACGTAGGGCACGTCTCCTGGCGCTCGATCTCCAGCCGGGCCACGCCGCCGCGCACCGCCGACCAGAAATCCACGCTCACCTGGTACTCCAGGTCGGTGCCCGGCCTTGGTCCTTGCGCCTTGCGGCCGCCGGAGAAGATTCCGCCGAAGATGTCCTTGAAGCTTCCGCCAAATCCGCCGCCCGCCGACTCTCCGCCGCGTCTGCGTCCGCCTGTCTGAAAATCCGAGAAGTCGAAGCCGCCGAAGTCGAACGGAACCTCCTGCGCGCCGCGGCCCGCGTGTCCGGCCCCGCCCCCCGGAAAGCCTCCGCCGTATCCGCCCCGCGCCGCAGCCTCCGCCGCCGCAGGATCGATATTGTCCGAATAGAATCCGAGCTGATCGTAAATCTTGCGTTTCTTCTCGTCGCTCAGAACGTCGTTCGCTTCGGAGATTTCCTTGAACTTTTCCTCGGCTTTCTTGTCGTTCGGATTCACGTCCGGGTGGTACTTGCGCGCGAGTTTGCGGAACGCCTTGCGGATATCGTCCGCGCTCGCCGTCTTCTTCACCCCCAGCGTGCTGTAATAGTCCTTCGTCTGTGTCGCCATCTAAACTCTTTCGCCTCGAACAACTGCTCCCATTAGCATTCTAAAAAAGGGCACGGCCGAAGCCGCGCCCTTTTTTCAACCGATTCTTCCAGCCTGCTTCGAACTGTCCTGCGCCTCAGTTCCATACCTGCCGCGCATCGACCGCTTCAATGGAGATGGTCTGGTCCGGCTCCATCTGCCGCATCCGGTTCATAAACTGTTCGGCCTCTTCCCGCGTGTCGAACATCATCCGGTTGTACAGCCGTCCGGCGCGAACCTGATCGCACCTCCACATGGTCTCCGTCATCATCGTCGTGTGCCCTCCGGGAATCCGATTGAGTTCCAAGTCGTTGGATAAACTCCGAACCACTGTTCCGGTTCAGTTCCGCCGTCCAGTTCGTGTGTCCAGACTCATTCGCTTCAAACCGCGTCGCGGCTGCTCAAAAACGGTTCAGGCCCACAGGGAAAACAGGTTCATCTGGCAATCGATCCTATTTGTCTGATCCACTGTCTCACGTCTGTGACGAACTGCACAGCCTATCCGTCACCATTGCCCTGTGGGGAACCCGTCCGAATCCCCCCCCCCCGGCCCATTCCGGCGGCGTCAGTTCCACACATGCTGTATCGGCATTGGCTCGATCTTGAACACCAGGTCCGGAGACATCCCCGCCAGCTTGCGCGCATACTCCCGCGCCAACTCCTCGGTGCGAAACACGTTCTGCTCCTTCACCTGGCCGCCAAACCACTGCTCACACTTCCACACCATCTGCTGCGTCATACCCACCTCCTCCAAAGCCCGAGACCACTTCGCCCGGACCTTGCACTGAATACAGCAAGAGCGCTCCAACCGATCCGGCATTCCGCCGGACACAACCGGAGCGCTCCCGTACTGCCAGCTCACGGACTCCTTACCCGCCGCGTCGCTCGCTCGCTTCCGTCTTACTTATCGACGTCGACATACTCCGCGTCGATTACACCTTCGTCCTTCTTTGCTTCTTCCTGCGTGCCCGCTGCGGCGTCGGCCGGCGGTGCGGCTGCCGCGCCTTCTGCCGGAGCCGCCGCGGCCGCTTTGTACATCGCTTCGGCCAGCTTGTGGCTCGCGCTGGTTAGACTCTCCCGCGAAGCATTCAGCTCAGCCGCACTCGCGTCGCCTTCCAGCGTCTTCTTGGCTTCGGCCAGCGCGGTTTCCACGTCGGTTTTGTCGCCCGCGGCAACCTTGTCGGCCGACTCCTTCAGCATCTTCTCGACGTTGTAAACCATCGAGTCGAGTCCGTTGCGAGCCTCTACCTTGTCGCGCTGCTCCTTGTCCTCGGCCGCGTGCGCCTCGGCGTCCTTCGCCATCCGCTCGACCTCTTCCTTGCTGAGGCCCGAAGAGCTGGTGATGGTGATCTTCGCGTCCTTGTTGGTGGCCTTGTCCTTCGCGGTCACGTTCAGAATGCCGTTGGCGTCGATGTCGAAGGTCACCTCGATCTGCGGCATCCCGCGCGGGGCCGGCGGAATCCCGCCCAGCTTGAACTTGCCCAGCGTGCGGTTCTGCGCCGCCATCGGACGCTCGCCCTGCATCACGTGCACCTCGACCTCAGTCTGGTTGTCCGCCGCCGTCGAGAACGTCTCCGTCTTCTTGGTCGGAATGGTCGTGTTGCGCGCGATCATGCTGGTGGCCACGCCGCCCATCGTCTCGATCGACAGCGTCAGAGGAGTCACATCCAGCAGCAGCAGGTCCTTCACATCGCCCGCCAGCACGCCCGCCTGGACCGCCGCGCCAATCGCGACGACTTCGTCCGGATTCACGCCCTTGTGCGGCTCCTTGCCGAACAGCTTCTTCACCAGCTCCTGGATCGCCGGCATTCTGGTCTGTCCGCCGACCAGCACCACTTCGTCGATCTTCGACGCATCGACGCCGGCATCCTTCATCGCCTGCCTGGACGGCCCAACCGACTTCTGCAGCAGATCGTCCACCAGCGACTCGAGCTTCGCCCGGGTCAAATTGCGCACCAGGTGCTTCGGCCCGCTCGCGTCCGCAGTGATAAAGGGGAGGTTGATCTCCGACTCCTGCGCCGTCGACAGCTCGATCTTGGCCTTTTCCGCCGCGTCCTTCAACCGCTGCAGCGCCATCTCGTTGCCCTTGGCGTGCAGATCGAGGCCCGTGTCGGCCTTGAACTCGCTGATCAACCAGTCCACAATCCGCTGATCCAGGTTGTCGCCGCCCAGGTGGGTGTCGCCGTTGGTCGACTTCACCTCGATCACGCCTTCGCCCACTTCCAGAATCGAAATATCGAACGTTCCGCCGCCGAAGTCATACACGGCAATCGTTTCGTCCTTCTTCTTGTCCAACCCATAGGCCAGCGCCGCCGCCGTCGGCTCATTCACAATGCGCTTGACGTCCAGGCCTGCAATCTTTCCGGCGTCCTTGGTCGCCTGGCGCTGCGCGTCGTTGAAGTACGCCGGCACCGTGATGACCGCCTCGGTCACACTCTGGCCCAGGTAATCTTCCGCTGCCTTCTTCAACTTCTGCAGGATCATCGCCGAGATCTCCGGCGCGGTGTACTCCTTGCCCTGCGCCACTACCGCAACGTTGTCGCCCTTGGCCACAACCTTGTACGGCACCATCTTCATCTCGTCGCCAACCTCGTTCAGCCGGCGTCCCATGAACCGCTTGATCGAGTACACCGTATTCTCGGGATTGGTGATCGCCTGGCGTTTGGCCACCTGGCCCACCAGCCGTTCCCCACTCTTCGTAAATGCAACAATCGACGGCGTCGTCCGGCCGCCCTCTTCGTTCGGGATCACCTTCGGCTCGCCGCCTTCCATCACCGCGACGCAGCTATTGGTCGTGCCCAGATCAATTCCAATAATCTTTCCCATAACCCTTCGCTCCTGATACTCCAAAATTTGCTGCTAAACCCTTGAAAAAACTACAAAAACTCTCGGCTTGCGCCTGACACCGGACCGGCCGGTAACCCCAGTCTCACATATGAGTGAGTTACTGTCAATCTATCTGATGCACACCATATACCCAGGGATGCGTCAATCCCCGCGAATCAACGGACTAAAGTCCGAGAATAAGCCGCCTGCACCCCGCCAGGCTGGCGTAATATTCCGGGTATGAAATCCCGCCTCCGTTTTGCGTTGCTCATTCCTCTGGCCACGCTCCTCGGCTGCACACTGCCCTCCACCCCCTCCACCACGGGCACGGCACCAACCGGCAACTGGGACAACTGGCAGATTCAGACCGGCACTTCCACCACAACCCCACCGACCGCGCTCACATCCCCGCCCACAGGCTTCTATCTCGTAGGCGCAATACAGACTCAGGGCTCCCAGGTCACCGCCATCTTCCAGGACGGCGGTTCCGGCCCCGTGAACTTCACCGGCTCCTTCGACGCCACCACATCGATCCTCGCCTTGGGCTCCATACCACCCTATCTGGCCGCCCAGCTTACGCTCCCATCCAATCCCAACACCCTGGCGACGGGCAATGTTTCTGTCGGGTGCGCACCGCCACCTCCGGGTGGCGCCACCTGCACCGCGATCGCATTGCTTCCTGCCGCCGGCGCGGAGATCGCCTCCGTCACCGGCACCTTCACCGGAACTCTCACTGCCTCCACCGAGGGCGACGGCGGTCAGGCCACCCTCACCGTCACCCAGTCCACCACCCCGAACGCCGATGGCTCATTCTCCCTTGGCGGGACGTTTACCTTTCCGGCCGGCAGCGGCTTCGGCACCCAGCCCGTCAGCGGCATCATCAGCGGGGAGGGCATTACCATCTACGATCCCACCCCCGGCATCGTCCCCGTCGTCTCGCTCACAGCCACGACCAATCCGACTGGCACCCAGATCAGCGTCAGCAATCTGGCCTTTGCCCTAACCGCATCTGACATCGTTACCTTCACCGGCACGCTCACTCGGCAATAGCTCTACTCTCCGACGCGCAGGAATAATCCCGTTGCTCGTCCATGTCGGCACAGCGTACCATCGGGGTCATGCTTGCCCGGCTCCGTTTCCTCCTTCTGCTCCCCATCGCATCCCTGATTGCCTGTGGCGCCTCCTCCACCCCGGCCACGTCTGCTTCGGTCAACGCTCTGGCCGGCGATTACGTCATTACCGCCGGTGTGGGAACGGGCAGCGCCGCAAATTTCACCGGAGCGCTCACCGTATCCGGGTCCAGCGCTTCGGGAGTCTTCCGCTACGCGCCGATCAACAACTGCGTCTCCAACTCGCAAGACATCGCGTTCACCGGATCCTCCAGCAACAGCGTGCTCACCCTGACCTCGGCAGCTTTTTCGGGCAGCGTAGCCACCTTGACCATTCAACTGCCATTCAGCCAAAACAACATCGGCGCCAACCTCGCCAACGGAACTTCGGTCATCACTGGAGGCACCTGTGCGCTGGCTTCCTCTGCCCTGCAGGCCCAGCTCGTCTCCAGCTATAGCGACACCTGGCTGGCTACCCTGACCAGCCCAAGCGCCGCGACCGCAACTCTGGTTGTGACGGAATCGAGCACCCCGGATCAGGATGGCCAGTTTCCCGCCAACGGGATCCTAACCGTCAACGCTTCCGGCTGTGGCGCGGCCACGCCCGACAACACCTTTACCGGACTGGTCAGTGGCACCGGTCTGCAACTCAAGAGCGGGCAGACCAACGTCACCATCTCCGCAAACAATGCCGGCTCCCCCGTATCCATCGCAATCAGCGGGGACATCAACGGCTCTACGCTGGGTAGTTGCGCGACCACCTACACCGGCACCATGGTCGTGCAATAGAGCCTGGACCAGCATGCGCAGCGCCCGCCCCTATGCCGCTGTGGACAATCCGCCGGCTGCCGGATTCTTCTTCTTCCGCGTCAGGAAATATGCCAGCAGGATCAGTGCCGCCAGCGCTCCGGCGACGGCTTCGGCGCCCGACAACCCGCGCGCGCCCCACCGGTCCGCGCCCCACCCGTCCATGGCCACCATGTACACCACCGGAACATTCCCCAGCGAGTTGATGATCGAGTAGCGGCCGCTTCCGCTCTTTCCCGAGTCGCCCATAAACTCCAGCACCACCGCGGTGAACATCGCGTAGCAGGTCCCGATGGTGAACAGGTAGAGCATCAGTCCCAGGTAGTAGGTTGACGGGCGGAGCGGCCCCAGCCACAGCACGCCCAGCGTTCCGGCGTTGACCAAGGCGAGCGTAAGATACGCCACCGAAGCCTGGAACCGCGCCGCAATCAACGTGGCTGCCAATGACCCGGCAGCCATCAGCAGCGCGCCGCCCAGGCCGTTCACCCAGGCCACGTGCTCGCCATTCACGCCGTAGTCCCGCGCCACCCCCGGAAGCAGGCCGACGGCGGCCCCGCTGGCCAGCGGAAATATCATCAACAGCGTGTATGGAATGGCCTCCCAACGCAGAAAGGTCGCCTTGAACTCGGTCCAGATCCTCCGCATGGTCTCCCCGAAGCCGTGATCAAGGATTACGTCCTGCTTCGGAGCAACCAAAGCAAACAAACCCGGAAGCGCAATCAAAGCCGCCGCCAGCAGGCCAAGCGTGGTCTGATTGGTGGCGTCCGCCCGCGACACCAGCACAAACACCGCGGCTGCGCCAAAACCCAGTCCCCCTCCCTGGTAGAAGCTGCACGCCACGCGCTTGGACCGCTCCACCCGCATCGCGCCCATCATTCCCCCGCAGCTCGACACCACCAACTGCGTGCAACACGCCGCCAGAAACATCAACACCATGGCCCCGTGCGAGTCCAGCCTGCCCAGATGGAACGCCGTCGCCATCAGCGCGCCGCCAGCCAGCGATCCGCACAGCAGCCAGGTCCTGCGTCGCATCAGGAAATCGGTGATCGGGCTCCACAGGAAGTAAATCATCGTGGGCAGCGACAAAAGCCAGATGATCTGCGACTGCCTGCCTGTGCCAATTCCCTGATTGCGCAACAGATACGACAGCACGCCGCCCTGCACCACCCCATTGGCCAGCACCGCCGACGGCGCGATCAGCAGCGCGAAGACCCACGGCCGCTCCTTCGGAGCCTCGCCGCCCTCAGGCATCGGCTCCAGCAGAACCTCAGCACCCACCGCTTCGATCTCATTCATCCCCAGAATCTACCATGCCGGATTCCCCGTCGGAGCCGCCCTGCCTTGGTATTCTCCTCATAAAATAGAGCTTCCGGCCCCACAGCGCGTATCCCCGTGTTCCTATCTCGCGTTTGGTTTGCATCCTGGGCCCCCTGGCGCACCTCTATATCTTTACAATCCCGGTTTAGCACCCTGAGCCAAGGAGCCTCCCCCAGCCGCATGGCCGACACTGCCATAGCCTCATCCCAAGAGTCTGCCGACGTCACCCAGGGCGTCAATCCCTGGCTGATCGCCGCTGCGGTCATGCTCGCCACCTTCATGGAGGTGCTGGACACCGCCATCGCCTCGGTCGCGCTTCCCTATATCGCCGGATCGCTCTCGGCCTCCACCGACGAGGCCACCTGGGTGCTCACCAGCTACCTGGTCGCCAACGCCGTCATCCTGCCCGCCAGCAACTGGTTTTCACTGCGGTTCGGGCGCAAGCGCTTCCTGATGTCCTGTATCGCCATCTTCACCGTTGCCAGCTTTGCCTGCGGAGCCGCGCCCACGCTCGCCTTCATCCTGATCGCCCGCATCGTCCAGGGCGCCGGCGGCGGCGCGCTCCAGCCGCTTTCGCAGGCCATCCTGCTGGAGTCCTTCCCCCCGGTCAAACGCGGCGCGGCGATGGCCGTATTCGCCTTCGGAGTGGTGGTCGCGCCGGTGCTCGGCCCCACCCTCGGGGGCTGGCTCACCGACACCTACTCCTGGCGCTATGCCTTCTACATCAACATCCCCATTGGCATCCTCGCCCTGTTCATGATCAACCGCTACGTCCACGATCCGCCCTACATCAAGAATGCCAAGGTCCCCGCCTTCGACAATCTTGGCTTCGGCACCCTGATCGTCTGGACCGGCCTGCTGCAGGTCGTGCTCGACAAAGGCCAGGAAGACGACTGGTTTGGAGCTCTCTGGATCCGCTGGGCCGTCTTCTTCCTGATTACCAGCCTCGCTATCTTCATCTGGCATTCGTGGCGCAGGAACCGGCCTATGGTCAACCTGAAGCTGCTGAAGAACCGGAACTTCGGCGTCGGTTGCGTGCTCATCTTCCTGTTCGGCATCGCCATCTACTCCACCATCGTGGTGCTGCCGCTCTTCTACCAGGAGCTGCTCGGCTACACCGCCTTCGCCGCGGGGATCGTGGTCGCGCCGCGCGGTATCGGGGCCATCTGCGGCATGCCGATCATTGGCTATCTTTCCAACAAGGTCTATCCCCGCTACCTGCTTAGCTTTGGCTTCATTGTCTTCGGCTGCACCACTCTTTACTTCGGCAGCATCGATCTCGATGTCTCCCCCACCACTCTGCTGTGGCCCATCCTGATCACCGGGTTCGGCCTCTCCTTCGTCTTCGTCCCCATCAATACCGCGGCCTACGGAACCCTGCGCAACGAACAGATCGGCGATGCCTCCGGGCTCTTCAACCTGATGCGCAACGTCGGCGGATCGGTCGGCATCTCGCTCGCGCAGACGCTGCTCACCCGGCGCACGGACGTTCACCAAAACGAAATACTCAACTCCGTTCCCCAGACCGGCCAGCAATTCCAGAACTCCCTTGCCGGCGCGCAGCAGGCGCTGACCAACTCCTTCGGGCCCGGCAACGCACTTCACCCGGCCCAGGGAGTTCTTTACCAGGAGCTGGGCCGGCAGGCTACCCTGTGGGCCTTTGTCGACGTCTTCCGCTGGCTGTCCATCCTGAGCTTCTCCTGCCTCGGCGTCGCCTGGCTGTTCCAAAAGGTGAAGCCCGGCAGAGCGCCGGCTGGCGCCCACTAGAGTTGGGAAAAATATCGAGAATATCCTGCGCCCCGCGCCCCAACCCCAATCCGCTCGGGTAAGATTCCTTCAATTGCGGATCAGGAACGAATACACAGTCCACCCGAGGAGCAGCCGACATGTCCAACCCCTTCGTTCACCTCGAACTCTCGACCCCCGACGCCGCCAAGGCCAAAGAGTTCTACACCGGCCTTTTCGGCTGGGAATTCACGGATAATGACATGGGCCCCAGCGGGGTCTACAGCACCTTCCATCCTTCCTCCGGCCCCGGAGGCGGCTTGTACTCCATGCCCGGAATGCCCACCTTCTGGCTTGCGTACGTCGGCGTTAAGGACATCAACGCCTCTACCGACAAAGCCAAAGCCCTCGGAGCAACCATCCACAAAGGTCCCATGGAAATCCCCAACATCGGCTGGATGACCATCCTTGCCGATCCTACCGGCGCGACCATCGCGCTCTTCCAACCCGCTCAGCCCATGTGAGCTGCGAAGGCGACCAGGCAGGCGACGCTGAGGAGTCTCGGCGTCGCCCGTCAGGTCTACAATTACAGCCCATGAAAGCCAAATTGATCTTCCTCGCTGCCGTCTTCACCGCTGGCTTCTCAGCGATGGCGCGGGCCGGCATCCGTACCTCCGTCCCGGCGTTTGCCGCGTTTGACCCCGCTCCGCCAACGCTGCCCAGCGCCGACCAGGTGATGGCGCAGGCAAAGACCAGGGCCGCCGCCGAGCACAAAAACATCCTGCTCGTCTTCAGTGCCTCCTGGTGCGGACCCTGCCGCATGTTTGAAGCCTTTCTTAAAGATCCCAAGACCGGCCCGATCATGGACAAGTACTTCGTCGATGCCCGCCTGGACGTGGGCGAACATCCCAACGATCCCCACCACTCCAATAGCCCCGGCGCCGAGGCGCTCAGGGCTTCACTCAAGGGTGCAGACGCGGGCTATCCCTTTCTCGTCATGCTCGACGCCGAGGGACATCCTATCGTCAACTCTTTCTGCCCCTCCGGCTGCACTCCGCCCGGCGAAAACATCGGCTACCCCGCAACGCCGGGCGAGATTGCCTGGTTTATGAAGATGCTGCACCAGGCCGCACCCGCGATCTCCGCCCCCGAAGCGAAGACGGTGGAGGCCTGGCTCGATCAACACGCGCATGCGTGACCGCTTGCTGCGCTACCTCTTCTGGCGCGGCACAAACTGCTCCATCACCGCTTTGCGCATCAGATCTGGCGGCAACAGCCCCTGCGCCAGCAGAAAGTCGTGAAACTTCTTCTGGTCGAACTTCGGACCCAGCGCAGCCTCTGTGTCCTTGCGCAGCTCCAGCAACTTGGTGTAGCCGTAAAAATAGCTGTTCGCCTGACCCGGCGAGCGGAACGTAAACCGTTCTACCTCTTCCGTCGCAAACGCGTGGCTTAGGCCCACATCCCCCTCCAGCACCTTGTACGCCTCATCCTGGGTCACCTTACCCGACTGCAGCTCGGAATCGAGAAACGCGCGCGCATCCCGCAGCAGCCGCAGTTGCAGCGTGATCAGTCTCCCCTCCGCCGGCTCGTAGGGCTCCATCACCCATTCCGCATACAATCCCCAGCCTTCCACGTTGGTCGAGTTGAACGCATACATCGCCCGCGCCAGGCTCACTCCGTGCTCCAACATCGAGTCGAATTGCAGCTCGTGCCCCGGCCGCGCCTCGTGTGCCGTCAACGGCCATGCCGCCGCGTCGAAGGTGAAATCGTCATAGGCGTCCGCCGTCCCGCCCGTCGCCGATGGAACATTCAAGGGCAGCACAAACTCGCCCCTTTGCCCGGTGTTGTGCAGCATTGGCGGCGCAACCATATGCGGCGCGGGCTGCTGCGCCGTCTCCGCCGCCGTTGCCAGCCGAATGATCGCCGGCCGGTTCGGCAGCGTCACCAGATGCTGCGCCACAATAATGTCTTCGATCGCCTTCAGGCGCGACTGGTAGAGCGGCAGAATCGCGTCGCCGGTCACCTGCGTCTTCTTCAACTCGCGAACCACATCGCGATAGTCAGTCAGCTTCCACCCGTGTTCCTTCGCCACCTCGGCCGCCACCGTCTGCATCTCTGCCTGGCAATCGGTGAACGCTTGGTGCGCCATCTCCGCCAGTTGCGCCGGAGGAATATCGACACCGAAGCTCTCCAGACTCAGCGCATACTCCTCCGGAGCCAGCTTGAAGTCGGCCCGTCCCTTGGGCATCACGGTCGCGCGAATCCAGGTATCGTAATCCGCCAGTTCGTCTCGCAGTTTCGCGAAGGGTTCTTCCCACCCGGTCAGTTTGTACTTGACGAACAACTGGCGCAGGCCGTCGACGTAGTTCTTGTCGCGTCCCAGTTCCGTTTCCATCTCGCCCACCGACGGATACACCACCCCCGGCTTCGCCATCTGCTCCAGCACGCGTTGCTTCAGCAGCTCGGTGAACGGCTTGAACCCCGGCTCGACGCCTGCGTACTTGCGCAACCGGGCCACCGCAGCCGGCCTCCGTTCCGCTGCAACCTGGTCGTCCAGCAGAATCCGCAGCCCGGCGAACACTGCCGCGCTGGCATCTACGAACGGGACCTTATGGTCGAGCTGGTAATCGTCCTGGCGAAATTGCAGATTGAACGTGCGCTGCACAATCTCCAGGTCCTCCCGCACGTCCCGGTCTTTTTCCTTGGCTTCCACCTTCTTCAGCTTCGCCAGGACCGCCTGCAGCTCCGCGCGCTGCTCCATCTCATCCGCCCGCGTCGGGTTCGTGATCAGCGTGTCGTACTTCGCCAGCCCCTGTTGCGAGCCGCCCTCCGGCGAATGCTTGAACTGCACGTCCAGCAGCATCTGCGTGTATTGATTGCTGCGCAACACCCACGCCGGCTCAACCGGAGCAGTCTCCTTGGCTGCAACTGGCGCAGCCGCCTTGGTTGCAGCGGAAGCTGGCGTGGCGGCAGGACCTTGCGCCCCGGCGGCAGAACTCGCGGCCAGCAGGCCAGCGGCAAAGCTCATCATCCAAACAGCGGTACGGCGCATCGGCAAATCTCCATGAATTTGAATACCACCAGCATACGGCCTGGCGCGCTGCGTCCGTAGCTCGCCGGATTTCCGGCCTGGCTCGAGCGCTCGCCTTCTCGTAATTGTCATTCCCCCACCGGCACTCGCCGCTCGTCGGCAGGGTGCGGAGCTCCGCGCCGGGAACGCTTCCCGAATCGCGCGTTACGGCCCAACCGGAGACGTTCCGCCGTTCGGGTTGGTGCCACCAGCCGCACCCGCACCGCCCAGCGCGCCGTTGGGATTCGTCCCGTTATTCGATCCGAAGGCGCCCGGCGTCTGTCCCAGCGCGCCCGCGCCAACCGAAGTTGCCCCTGCATTCAGGGCCGCGGCAGCCTTCAGTTTCTCGATCCGCGGATCA
Source organism: uncultured Acidobacteriaceae bacterium (assembly GCA_963787905.1). GTDB lineage: Bacteria > Acidobacteriota > Terriglobia > Terriglobales > Acidobacteriaceae > Edaphobacter. Next base: position 38,661 of record CAWBFL010000107.1, read on the forward strand.
TACAGAAACTCCCACGTTTGGTAGGTCGTCTGTTCGTTCACCACCAGGATGGAATCGCCCTTGGCGCTGCTGCCTACGCCCATAATGGGTCCCGTCGATCCGGGCGAGCCTGTCCCCGACGACGTTCCAAAGGAAGAAGTCGAAAACGGGCTGCCCGCCGTTGCCGACCCACCCGCCGTCCCCGCCGCCCCGTTCGGGTGCCCCGGCCGCGCCGGCCGCGCCGTCGGCCGCACTTGTCCCCACGGTCCCGGCTCCGCCCAGAGCGATCGAGAGTCCGGACGACTGCATCCCCGCTGCCGATCCCAGTCCCGCGCTCGCAATTCCTCCCAGCGGCTGCCCGAAGAACCCCTTCACCTGGGTCTTGTTCTGTCCCACCGCGATCAACCGGTAGTCGGCCTTGCCGGTCAACGGGTCGACATATTGCTGCCGCAGAAAGCGAATGGTGTTCGTATTCTCCAGTTGCTTCACCGACCCCGGATAGCGGCCGCCGTTCTTCAGGTAAAACAGCCGGATCGCGCGCACGTACTGGTTGGCCCGGCGGGCCGATTCCACCTCGCGCTCCCGGCGCACCGTATGGGCCATCTCCGATGCAGCAACGCCCAGGAAGAGCATGATGATCGCGATCGCGACGATCAGCCCCAGCAGCATGAACCCCTGCTCGGCATCCCGCCGCCCGGCCTTGTCCGGCATCCGTTGTGATCCATTCGCCATCACTTCACCAACCACTGCTCCCGCTTGAACTTGATGCCTCGCCCCGAACCCGATCAATTCGTCAGCAGCGGCAGCGTCTGCTTGTTGTTGTTCTGCAGGTCTTCCACCTGGATCGACCGCGCTTCAATCGCAATCACGCGATAACGGCGCAGCACCACGTCGCCGGCCGATGCCAGGTACACATTGTCGTCGTGCAGCAGGAATGCCTGCCGCTTTCCACTGGCCGAGGTCTCAAAGCCGAAGAACTTCAGATCGATCGGCGGTGGCGGCGGCGGCCCTGGTGGCGGCGGCGGTGGCGTGTTCACGACCACATTGCGCGCCGGTGCAATCGGCGGCGGTATCTTCACCACCGGCGGCGCCGAGTTCGGCGAAAAAATATTCCGCCCGCTGCCCGCATACTCCACTGACTCGCTCACCAGCATCGCTTCCATATGCAGCGTCGGGTCCAGCGACGACGAGGTCGTCCCCAATGCCTTCGCGGGCTTCCCCGCAGCCGCTGCCGGAGCGGGTGCAGCCGCATTGTCCGCAGCGGTTGCCGATGCACTCACCGCAGCCGGCGACGGCGCGGGCGTTGCAGGCGTCCCAGTGTAAAACACCTCGTAGTAGACGATTCCAGCTGCGATCACCGCAAACCCAGCCATGGCGGCGATCTTCTTCCGGTCCTCGGACGATTTCAGATTCATCGCGGGCCTCCCTCAGGAGCAGTGGCCCCAAGCGATTTGTCCGCGCCGGTTCCGCCTGCGGCAGCAAGACTCTGCCCTGCGTTCCCCCGCAGATAGGTCACCAGCCCCAGCCGGAGGTTCACCGTCCCATTCTCCTGCCCGGTCAGCGTCACCGTCTTGATGACGAAAAACATCTTGTCCCGCTCCAGCGAATTGACGAACTGCATCAGGGGACGGTAATCCCCGCTCAGCCGCGCGTCGATCTTCAACTCGGTCAAGGCGCTCGCCGACCCCAGCAGCATCGGCTCCGGCACGTACTGCGCTCCGGTCAGCCGCACGCCGGCCCGCTTGGTCAGCCCGCCCAGCTCGGACAGCATCTCCGAGTCCGACGCCGGCAGGCGGTCGCGGTAAAACCGGTCCGCCTCAGAAGTTGCCTCCAGCACCTTCGCATCCAGCCCGCGCAGCGGTGTCGCCGCGATTACTGCTGCCTTCAAATCGATCCGCTGTTGCGCCATCGCCTCCGCGTTGTAGTTGCTCTCGTCATGCCACAACAGCGCCATCTGCGCCAGCAGATAGATATTCACCAGCGCCAGCAGTCCCACTCCCGCCCAATGCAGGTTCAGCGGCCCCAACCAGCTCCGCGCACGCACCGTTCCATTGCCGGTCGCCGCCTTGGACTTCAGTAGCGTCAGCGGACTCATTGCATGCCCCCGTTGTCCGCGTCTTTTTTCGCCGGTCCCGCCGGCAGGGGGTTGTACCCGCTCACAATATCGAACTCCACCCCGCCCGGAACGCCCGCGCCCGAGGTCTGCACCAGCCGTCCCTGTTCCTCCGTCTGCGCCGTCTCATTCGACACCCGCGGCGAAAGAAAACGCTGGCTGCGCTCCAGGTTGCGCACCAGCTCCACCTGCAGTTCCCGCGGCCCGCTGACCCGCAGATGAATACTCACGTCGCCGCTGACGGAAATCACCGGCTCGATGCTGGTTACCTGCACCCCCGCCGGCAGCACATTCTCCAGGTCCATCATCACCGCGGTCCAGCTGAAGCTCTTGCTCGCAAACAGCGCATTCAGGAACTTCGACCGGTCCAGCACTGCCTGGTTCTGCGGTTGCATCATTCGCGCCTCGTTGGCCTTCCGCTCGTTCTCCACCACGGAGGTCTGCACCTTCAGCACGCGCATCTGCGCCTCTTCGGCGCGTGCGCTCACGCTCATCCGGTGCAGCGCGAAGCCGAGCGCCATCGCTGTCAGCGCCAGAGCAAACATCGCCAGCCGCAGCCGCGCAAACAGCGGTCGCAGTTCCACAAATGGACGGGTTGCGAGATTGACTGAAATCCGCATCAGTTCGCCAGTGCCCCCCGCACGCCCGCCAGCCAGCCCAGCGGAACTCCCCCGGGCGATCCGGCCGAGGCCGCTCCAAAGCTCAGCATCTGCCGGCTCACAACCTCCTCCACTGCCATCGGCCCCACCTGCTCCTGGCCAAGCACCCGGGTCAGCGCCTCCGCCCCCAGCGTTCCCGCCGCCAGCACTACTTCCGGCGCCGTCTCCAGCGTGTCCTCAAAATACGCAGCCGCCACGCTCACCGCCTGCGCCACCTCACTGCTCGATGCCTCCACGCCGCTCCCAGCAGTCTTGCCTGCCGGCGTGCCTGCCGCAGCCAGCCGCGCCGCAATCGCCGCAATGCTGTTCTCTCCCGGCAGCTCCCGCGCCACCTCTCCCGCCGGCTCCGTCGCCGGAGAACTTCCTCGAACATCAGCCCCCAGATCGACCGTCCGGTGCAGCAGCAACGCTCCACCCTTCACAATCGCCGTGGTCACACCTTCGCGACCTGCATTCACTACCAGCCGCGGCATCTCGCCATCGTCCAGTCCGGCCAGCGTTGCCAGCGTGCTCGGCAGCACCGCGCCGGGCTCAAATCCCGCCTCGCGCACCATGCTCTCGTACTCTTCCAGCACCACCCGAGGCATGGCCACCGCGAGCACCTGCACCACGCCTCGCGAACTTGCCATCACCTGGTAGCTCACGGCGGCATTGTCGGCGTCGAACGGCAGCAGCTTCTTCAGCCGGAAGCGCACCACCGGCAACGCCTCCGCGGCCTTCGCCGGAAGCTCGTCGAAGTCCAGCAGCAGCACGCGCATCGCCGCATCCGGAACCACCAGGGTCACATCGTGTCCCCGCTGGCTCACCTGCTCCAGGGCCGTCCGCAACGCCCGCACCAGCACCGGCCTGTCGGCCGTTCCACGTACGATTCCTGCTTCATTTCCGCCGGCGCCATCGTCCGCATGCAGTTGGGGCAGCGCGGTTCCCTCCGCCAGCGGCACCCGCGCCACGGCTTCCAGCAGCGCTGCCGCGTTCTCAGCCCGTGCCGCCACCACCCCCTCGGCCCGCACCTCGCACGCCAGCCGTGGCCGCGTCCCCAACGTTCTCGGCAAAATTTCCATTCCGTCCTAGACTACCTGCTTCCTTCCGCTTCCGCCCGCCAAACCACTCCGCCGATCAAGCACAGCGCCGCTTCGACCTCGAACCTTGCAGCTCGAACCTTCCCTACCTTCCCGCCTCAATGAACGTAACCTTGTTGATCTCCTTCAGTGTGGTGATCCCCAGCCGCACCCGCTCAATCGCCGAATCCCGCAGGAAGCCCATGCCCTTGTCGCGTGCCTTTTTGCGAATCTCCGAGCCGGGCTTCTTGGCCAGCAGCATCTCGCGAATCTCGTCGTCCAGTTCCAGCAATTCGTGGATCGCCGACCGTCCCCGGAACCCCGTGCCCGCGCACTCGATGCATCCCGGCCCTTCCTTGAACTGAAAATCGCGCCACTCGGCCGGATCCAGCCCGCTCGCGATCAGTTCCGCATCCGAGTAGTGCACATCGCGCACGCAGAACTCGCAAACCGTCCGCACCAGCCGCTGCGCCAGGATGCAGTTCAGCGCCGAAACAAAGTTGTACGGCTCCACGCCCATGTTCAGGAACCGGCCCAGCACGTCCACCACATTGTTTGCGTGCACCGTCGTAAACACGAGGTGGCCCGTCAGCGCCGAGTTGATCGCAATCTGCGCCGTCTCCGCATCGCGAATCTCGCCCACCAGGATCTTGTCCGGATCGTGGCGCAGAATCGACCGCAGCCCGCGCGCAAACGTCAGCCCCTTCTTCTCATTCACCGGGATCTGCGTGATGCCGCGAATCTGGTACTCCACCGGGTCCTCGATGGTGATGATCTTGTCTTCTTCGCTCTTGATCTCATTCAGCGCCGCATACAGCGTGGTGGTCTTGCCCGAACCGGTCGGCCCGGTCACCAGCACCATCCCGTACGGCTCCTTGATGTAGCGCCGGAACCGCTCCAGGTCCTTCGCCGCAAAGCCCACCACGTCCAGGCTCAGCTTCTTGAACTTTTCCGACATTGACTCTTTATCGAGTACGCGCAGCACCGCATTCTCGCCATGCACCGTCGGCATAATGCTGACGCGGAAGTCGATCAGCCGGCCCTTGTAGCGCACCCGGAAGCGTCCGTCCTGCGGCACCCTGCGCTCGGCGATGTCCAGCTCGCTCATCACCTTCACGCGCGAAAGGATGGTCTGGTGATGCTCCCGCGCAATCGGAGCCATCGCCTGCTGCAGCACGCCGTCGATTCTGTACTTCACCATCAAACAGTCGTCGCACGTCTCCAAATGGATATCTGAAGCCCGCCGCTCCAGCGCCGTAAAGATGGTCGTATCCACCAGCCGGATAATCGGCGAGATATCGTCCTCGCCCGTCAGCCGCTCAATCGAAATGTTCTCGTCGGAGTTCTCGTCGCCGGTCAGGACGTCGAACGCCAGCCCTTCGCTCGCCTCGTCCAGCACCCGCTGGCTCTGTTCCGTCTTCTTCAGGATGTCGGTGATCTGGGTCAGCGTCGCCACCCGCGTCACCAGCCGCTGCCCCAGCAGCCCCGAGATCTCGTCCAGCACCATCAGTTTCGAGGGATCGCTGACCGCAATCGCCAGCCGCCCCTCCATCTGCTCCAGCGGCACAAAGTTATACCGGAACATCATGTCGACGGGCACGCTCTTGAACAGCTCATGCGAGATCTTGAAGTTCTTCAGATCAACGAAATCAGCGTGATAGCGCCGCGCCAAGGCCTGCGCGCGCTCAATCTCGCTCATCCCCATCTCGCTCACACTGAGCGGCACTGCAACTGGTGTAGCCATATATCTGTAAGACTCCCCTCAACCTCGTCCGTTACCCCGGAATTGGCACAACCTGGCAATCCTGCCCCATTCTGGCTCTGCCCCTTCCAGTTTCCAGCCTCCGCCCCAATCCGCCAATCCCCCGTATAGTGTAAGCCGCACACCTCCGGATTCCCCCCGCCTGCAGCGCACGGTCGCCCGGTTGGTCACTCCCGCACCCGAAGCCTCTGGTTGCCCCTCGATCAGCATTTTCACATCGGGAGTCTCCGCTTCCGGTCTACACTTGTGCCGCGATCACTCCCGCCCTCTCACCCGCATCGGAGAAGCTTGCATGCGCCCCGGCTACTTGGTTCTCGCCTCGTCGATCCTCGCCCTCGCCTTTCCCGTCCTTGCCGCAGCGCAAAGCCCGCCGCAGCCCGCAGCGCCCACGCTCAAGGTCTATGCCCGCGAAACCATCGTCGACGTCACCGTCACCGACGCCAAGGGCAACCCTGTGCATGGCCTCACCCAAGCCGACTTCACCGTCAAGGAAGACAACAAAGCCCAACCCATCCGCAGCTTCGCAGAGTTCAGCGCCCACCCCTCCGACGATGCCGGCCCTAACCTTCCGCCCAACACCTACACCAACCGCCAGCCGCCGGCCGCCAGCGACGCCGTCAACGTCTTCCTGCTGGACTTCCTCAACTCCGCGCCGGACGTCCCGCCCGACGTCGACCCCAATCCCGGCCTGGTCAGCGTGGGAGGGGTGAGCGGATTGGCGACCCTTCCGACTGCGCTCGGACGTCAGCACTTCATGAAAGTCAACGCAACCAAGTATCTCCAGAGCATGCCCACGGGCACCCGCGTCGCTCTTCTCGGCATGTCCCAGCCCGGCAGCCTGCATATTCTCCAGGGCGTCACTTCAGACCCAGCCCTGCTCAGCGCCTCCATCGACGCAACCCAGTATGGCACCCAGGCCATCGCCAACAGCCGCGAATCGTGGTGCACGCAGCAGGAGGGACGGAACCGGAGCACCCTCGAATCGTTCAATCAGATCGCCGCCGTCCTGGCCCAAATCAAAGGGAAGAAGAACCTCATCTGGTTTACCGTCGGTCTCCCCACCATCACCGACCCAGACCAGCGTCCCTCCTGTCTTACCGACTACTCCCAGGATCTGCAAAGAGCCTATGCCCTGCTGGCCGCCGCGCAGGTCGCCGTCTCTCCCGTAAGCGTCCGCGGCGTCGAACAGCTCAACCTTCCGGCGTCCGCCGCCGTGCTCTCCATGGAGGCCGTCGCCGAGTCTACCGGTGGCGCAGCCTATTACCAATCCAACGACATCGCCGGCCTCGTCGCCCAAGCCGTCGACAAGGGCGCCAACTACTACACCCTCTCCTACATCCCGCCCGGCCAGAAGTTCGACAACGCCCACCACTCCATCAGCATCGCCGTCAATCAGCCCGGCCTCACCCTCGTATACCGTAAGACCTACGACGCCATCGACCCCGCCACCATCAAGCCCACGCCCGGACTCGTGCTAGCCGACGCTCCGTCCGAGACCTCCTCCGGCAACTCCCATGCCAACCCCGCGATCGACATCAAAGCCGCCATGGGCCGCGCCATGCCCGTCTCGACCCAAATCGTCTTCAACGTTTACGTCGAACCGGTCACTGCTCCTGCCGGTCCGGCTGCACCCACGAGAACCGTCCTTGGCACCCTCGATCCCAAGCTCAAGAACAAGCCGCTCACCCGCTACAGCTTCCTCTATAACTTCCCGGCCAACCGCCTCGCCTTCACATCGGCTCCCGACGGCTCCCACCATGGCTCAGTCGACCTCAACATCGCCGCGTACGATGCCGACGGCAAGCTCGTTACCGGCCTCAGCCAGACCGTCACCATGCCGCTCAGCGACATCCAGTTCCAGCAGTTCATGCGCGGCCCCTTCCACTTCCTGCAGCAGCTCGACCTGCCCTCCGGCCCGCTCTTCCTCCGCATCGGCATTCTCGACCACACTGCCAACAAAATCGGCACCCTCGAAATCCCCATCACCGTCCCCCAAAAATAATCGCGCGCCTGCCGCCACTCCGAGGGTCCCATGTTCGACGCTGGTTTTGTTGCATTGACCATGGGGTTGCTCATGCCCGCGACGCGCTCTCGCGCCCAAAGTCGAGATTCACCCGTGCCGCGCCCGCCACAGCGCTCCGTCCAGCGGATCGACTGCCGTCTCATGAACCCGCGCTGCCGGAACCAAAGCCGCCAGCCTTGACCCCATCGCCCGGCGCACCGGCGCAATCTGCGCCAGCACGCTGCCGGTAAATGCCACGCCGATCTCTGCGACGCGGTCCGCAGCAGCCGACGCATGCATTTTGCGATACACCAGCGCCACCAGCTCTGCCAGCTCCTCGCCCGCCCGCAGCAGAATCCCACCAGCCAGCTCATCGCCCTGCTCGGCGCACCGCGCCACTACCGGCGCCAGCTCCGCAAAGTCTGGCGCTCCTGCGTCCCGCTGGTTGCCCATCGCCACCAACTCCGCCACCGATCCCAGCCCCCAGTGCCGCTCGATCTCACCCAGCAACCGGGTTGGCGCGCCACTCCGGTCTTGCGCCCGCAGCGCCGCCCGAATCGCCTCCAGCCCGATCCAGTAGCCAGACCCTTCGTCGCCGAGTACCGGCCCCCAGCCGCCTGCGCCAAACAACTCTCCACTCCTCGCTCGCCCGATCGCGTTCGAGCCCGTGCCGGCGATCACCAGGATGCCCGCGCCGCCGGGGAACGCCGCATCCAGCGCAATCTCCTCGTCGCCGCACAGGATCAGTTCGCCGGGAACCACCGCCGCCACTGCCTGTCGCGCCCATGCCTGCACCGCCGGGCTGCTGACGCCAGCCAGCCCAAAGCACGTCCGCTCAACCTGCCCCAGCGAAACTCCCGCAGACGCCGCGGACGCCGCCAGCATGCTCTGCAGGCGCGCGGTCGCTTCCGGCTCCGGCACGCGCATCAGCTTCACCGTGCCCGTCGCCGCGCGCCCCAGCACGCGCGTCTGGTCGGCAATCAGGCACTGCGTCTTGGTCCCGCCGGCGTCAATCGCAACAAAAATCCCCATGCGCAGCCATCATATCGCCCATCGCGGAATCCCGTTTGCCACCGCCGGGAGCACCCGCGCGCAGCCCGGCACGCGTCACGAAGTGACCCCTCGCGAGCGCCATCGCGAAGCCGAATACGCGTCACGAAGTGACTATACTCAGGCAATGCCCGTGCGGTTGCATGCGTTCGATCTCGGTGTCGTTGCGTTCTACCTGGTCGCGATTACGCTGTTCGGCCTCCGCTTCGCCCAACGCGGCACCGCAAAAGACCGCTCCCTGCGCGGCTACTTCCTCGCCAACCGCACCGTTCCGTGGTGGGCCATCGCGCTCTCCATCGTATCCGCCGAAACCTCCACGCTCACCATCATCGGCACCCCAGGCCTGGCCTTCGGCGGCGACTTCGGCTTCCTCCAGATCGTCATCGGCTACATGCTCGGCCGCATCGTTGTCGCCGCGCTGTTCCTGCCCAAATACTTCCAGGGCGAGATGCTCACCGCCTACCAGCTCATCGACCGCCGCTTCGGCCGCACGCTCTATAAAGTCACCGCCGGCCTCTTCCTCCTCACCCGCGCCGCTGCCGAAGGCGTCCGCGTCTTCGCCGTCTCCATCGTGGTCGGCATCGCCATCGGCACCGGCGACGTGCTCTCCATCGCCATCATCTCCGCCCTCACGCTGCTCTACACCTTCGAAGGCGGAATGGCCGCCGTCATCTGGACCGACGTCGTCCAAATGGCCATCTACGTCGGCGGAACGCTGGTCGCCATCTGGTCGCTCGGCACGCACGTTCCCGGCGGCTGGACGCAATCCACACCGTCGCCTCTGCGGCCGGCAAGTTCCACATGTTCAACTTCGCGCTGAACCTCACCACTACCTACACCTTCTGGGCCGGCGTCCTGGGCGGCACGTTCCTCACCATGGCCTCGCACGGACAGACCAGCTCATGGTCCAGCGCATGCTGGCCGCAAAGAACCTGCGCGAATCGCGCCTCGCCCTGCTCTCCAGCGGCGTCGTCATCTTCATCCAGTTCGCGCTCTTCCTCCTCATCGGCGTCGGACTGTTCGTCTTCTACGGAACACATCCGGCTGCGCTGGCCAGATCGGCGCGGCCAACGGAATCGCATCTTCCCCGCCTTCATCGTCCAGCCAGATGCCCGTCGGCATCGCCGGCCTGCTGGTCGCCGCCATCCTCGCCGCCGCCATGTCGAACCTCAGTGCGGCCCTGAACTCGCTTTCGTCCACCACCGTCGTCGACTTCTACATGGGCTTCCGCCCCACCGCCGACGACCGCGAGCGCATGATCGTCTCGCGCGGCTCGACCGTCCTCTGGGCGCTGGTGCTCTTCGCCGTCGCCGTCTACTCGGTACACGCCGGCGGCAAAGGCAACGTCGTCGAGATCGGCCTCTCCATCGCCTCCGTCGCCTACGGCTGCCTGCTCGGCGTCTTCCTCCTCGGCACCCTCACGCGCTACGCTACGCAAGGAGGAGCAATCATCGGCATGATCACCGGCTTCGCACTGAACATGGCTCTGTGGCTGCAACCCGCCGCAGTCCACATCGCCGGCATCACCGTGCCCAAGGTCGCCTGGACCTGGTACGTCCTTATCGGAGCCATCGTCACCTTCGCCATTGGCTCGCTCGCCAGCCTCATCTTCCGCAAGCAATCCACCCGCACCAAGTCCGCCGCCATCGCTGCCTCCCTCATCCTCGTCATCCTGAGCGGAGCGTCGCGCCGTTGCGACGCGCAGTCGAAGGACCCCGAAGCCGCCCGCCCTGCCACAAGCGCATCAGCCATTTCCGCCTCGAACCCCAACTTCCCCCCCCTCCCCCGACTTCTCCGCCGCCTCCGCCGCAATCAACACCGCCATCGCCCAAAAGAAACTCCCCGGCGCCGTCCTCCTCGTCGGCCACGACGGCAAGGTCGTCTTCGAGCAGGCCTACGGAGTCCGCAAATACGCCGGCGAACCCGGACTCGACGGCAAACCCTCCCCCGCCGAACCCATGACCGAAGACACCATCTTCGACATGGCCTCGCTCACCAAGTGCCTCGCCACCGCAACCGCCATCATGCAACTCTACGAGGCCCACAAACTCAACTTCGACGCTCCCGTAGCGAAATACCTGCCCGAATTCGCCGCCAATGGCAAAGAGCACGTAACCATCCGTGAACTCCTCACCCACTACTCCGGCCTCCCGCCCGACGTGAACCTGAAAGACCCTTGGGGCCTCGCCGGACCCGACAAAGCCGAAGGTATCAAGCGCGCCATGGAATCGCCGCTCACCACCACCCCCGGCACCCATTTCGAGTACTCCGACATCAACTACATCACCCTCGGCGCCCTCGTCGAAAAAATCACCGGCCAACCGCTCGATGTCTACGCGCAACAGCACATCTTTACCCCGCTAAAGATGACCCACACCCGGTATCTTCCTTTTGACACGGCTTGCGGGGCCGACACACTCGGCGCAGCCATCATCGGTGGCCACGAAACTCGTGCATGCCCAACTGGAACCTGGGGTGTCGAAGGCAATCTCGGGGGTATCGCCCCCACCGCCCATGACGACCAGGGCACTCCCGAAACCAATCCCGACTTCGACCACCTCCTCCGCGGCGCCGTCCACGATCCCACCACCCGTCGCATGGGCGGAGTAGCCGGCCAGGCGGGCGTCTTCTCCACCGCCGAAGACGTCAGCAAATTCGCCCAGGCCCTCCTCGACAAGCTCCTCTACGACAAAGGCGCATTCCCGCTCAAGCAATCAACCCTCAAGCTGATGACCACGCCCGAGCAGCCGTCAACCGCCCAGCCCGGCGCAACCATCTTTACGCCCGACGGCAAGCCCACCACCGGCGTAGCCGTGCGCGGCTTCGGCTGGGACATCAACTCCGCCTACTCCCGCCCGCGCGGCAGCATCTTCCCCACCGACCTCTCGCCCACCGACAAGCCCGTCCCCAGCTTCGGCCACACCGGCTTCACCGGCACCAGCCTCTGGATCGATCCCGCATCCGACACGTACGTCGTCCTGCTCGCCAACTCCGTCCACCCCCGTGGCAACCCGCCCATCTCGCCCCTCCGCGGCGAAGTGGCCACGGATGTCGCGATGTCCCTCGGGCTTTCCACGAATTCCGTCTCGCTTAAGGGCACGGCTTCAGCCGTGCCGCAAGCCACCGCAAAAGACGGATCGGCTTTAGCCGCTGAGGTCACTTACCAGCCATCGCAACTCTCTCAGCGTTCAGCCACGCACAGCACTCCCTCCAGCAGCGACTGCAACGCGCCCGGCGTGACCTGTGATATCACAGTGCTGAGGGAGTCCCCTTATCTTCCAATAGAAGACACGCGCCTGAATTCCCCGCCAGTATTGAACATTGACACCGTAAGTTCGACCCCAGGACCCACCCTCACCGGAATCGATCTTCTTGAAAACATCAACTTCGATCCCCTGAACGACCTCGCCGCCCAACACAACAACCACCTCCGCATCGGCCTGCTCACCAACCAGACCGGCCTCGACTCGCACGGCCGCCGCACCATCGACATCCTCCGCAACGCCGGCAACGGCATCGAACTCGTCCGCCTCTTCTCCCCCGAGCACGGCATCTTCGGCGCGAAAGACTCCACCGACATCGGCCAGGAAGTCGATCCCACAACCGGTCTCAAAGTCATCAGCCTCTACGGCCCCAAGGACGCCGACAAGCGCCCCAAACCCGAAGACCTCAAAGATCTCGACGCCGTCGTCATCGACCTCCAGGACGCCGGCGTCCGCTTCTACACCTACGAAACTGTTCTCGGGTACTTCCTGGAAGCCTCCGCCTGCGAGGCGATTAGCGGCCATCGCCTGGAAATCGTGGTGGCTGACCGCCCGGCACTCATCGGCGGACTCGCCGTTCAGGGCCCAGTCTCCGACACCGCAGCCAGCTACATCAACTACATGCCCGAGCCCGTCCGCAACGGCATGACCCTCGGCGAACTGGCGCAATTCATGCGCACGGAACACCCCGGCGGTTGCGCGCCCGCCGCGGTCGCAACCAACGTATCGCTTAAGGGCACGGCTTCAACCGTGCCCTTACAGCCCACAACGAAGGGAGCCGCTTTAGCCGCTGAGCGCAGCCTTTCCTCCGCCGTTGCGCTCGCCCACCTCACCGTCATCCCGATGCAGAACTGGCGCCGCCCCGAATTCTACGACCAGACCGGCGTTCCCTGGATCAACCCCTCGCCCAACCTCCGCAGCGTCGAAGCCGCCACCCTCTATCCCGGCCTCGGCATGCTGGACGCCACCAACATCTCTGTAGGCCGCGGCACCGCAACGCCCTTCGAAGTATTCGGCGCAGGCACGAGCTCAGCCACAAAAGACGCTCCCGCACAGCCCGCGTGGTTCGACGGCAAGGCCGTAGCCGCCTACCTCACCGCGCGCAAAATCCCCGGAGTCTCCTTCGCCGCGACCAAGTTCAACGTTGCCGACGACGCCAACCACTACCCCTACCACGGCCAGACCCTCGAAGGCGTCCGCCTCACGGTCACCGACCGCGCCACGCTTGACTCCCCCGAACTCGGCATCGAGATCCTCTCCGCGCTGCACCACCTCTACCCCACCCAGTTCAAGCTCGACAAAGCCACCACTCTCGTCGCCAACACCGAAACCATGGCCGCTCTCGCCCGGGGCGACGATCCCCGCGCCATCGCCGCCTCCTGGGCGCCCGCGCTCGCCGAATTCAAAGCCCGCCGCGCCAAATATCTCCTCTACCCTTAATGCACCCGTTGGCGAATTCTCATCTACCTGTTGTCATTGAACTTAACCATGTTTTCCGTAGCATCTCCCATTGACACGCCCTATATAATAGAGGAGGAGAGCGAGAGAAATCCTACGTTTCTCAGGTCGCCTCGACGGCCGCTAAATCGCAGATTGCAGAGACTTTGGCAGGCGTGTCGCGATACGCCTTACAAAATCAGGACCTGAGCCCAAGTACCCGATACCTAAGCCCTTTGGATAAGGTACTTTAGGACCTAAGTACAGGGGGGTGGGGGTGGGGCGCTACGTCGAGTAATCCGCGTTGATGTGGACATACTCGACGGTCAGGTCGCAGGTCAAAAAGCGGCACGTTCCGTCGCCCGCACCCAGGTCAATGGTGACGGTGTACTCCGGTTGCATCATCACCGCATGCGCGGCGGCTTCGTCAAAGCCCGCTGCGCGCACACCATACTCGAAGACTGGTTCTGCGCCAATCCAGACGCGCGTCCCTTCCGGCTCAAACACGGCACCGCTGCGCCCGGCAGCCGCCAGCAGCCGTCCCCAGTTTGGGTCGCCGCTGGACCACGCGGTCTTGCACAGCGGGCTGTTCGCGATGGTCCTCGCGACTGCTGCGGCATCGGCCGCGCTGGCCGCTCCCCGTATGTCGAGCGTAACCACGTGCGTCACGCCCTCGCCGTCCGCGATAATCTGGTGCGCCAGCGACTGGCACACCTCGCCCAGTGCCGCGTCGAATGCGGGAACGAGTTCCTTGCTCAGCGCGATACCGCTCGCCCCGCTGGCCACCAGCAGCACCGTATCGTTGGTCGAGGTGTCGCCATCGATGGAGATGGAGTTGAAGCTCGGCCCAACCGCGGCTGCCAGCGCGGCGTTCAACCCCGCAACATCGGCAGCAACATCGGTAAACAAATAGACCAGCATGGTCGCGTGCGGCGGCCCGGCAACCGGCGCCCCGAGACTGGGGCCGATCATCCCCGCGCCCTTGGCCGCGCCCCAGATCCTGATCTCCGCTCCCTCGACGGGAACCACGGCGTGCGCAGTCTTCAGCCGAGTGTCCGTTGTCATGATGGCGCGGGCAAAGGCCTCTGCATGTTCTTCGCTACTGCCCACCGCAGCTTTCAGCGCGGGCATCGCGGCTACGACCTTCTCGTGCGGAAACGGAACACCGATGATCCCGGTCGAGGATGGAATCACCTCGTCGAAGATGCACCCGAAGGCTTCTGCGGCGGCCACGCAGGTTGCCACGCATCCTTCAATCCCGGGTTCACCGTTCGCGCAGTTGGCGTTGCCTGAATTCACCAGCACCGCACCGATGCGGCCTCCGGTCGACAGCAGGTGCCGGCGTCCCACCGTTACCGGAGCCGCAACCACCCGGTTCGACGTATACATGGCCGCGCCCACCGCCCCAGCCGTTGCAATCGCAACCGCAACATCCGGATTCCCACTGACCTTGATTCCCGCACGCGCCGTGCCCCACACAAAGCCACGCGGAATCGCTCCCACCGTCAAAGCTGCTTCATCCATCATTTCCTTACTCTACCAAGCACAGGTTGCGGATATCGCCGCTCCTGCCCCGGCCGGTGCGCAGACTACACTCTGCAACTCAAGCGCCTATAAATTAATTCTGCAAAAGGACTTCCAATTCGCCTTTTATTCGCTACAATCGGCCCATGGCTATCACGCGGCGGCAAAAAGAGGTCATCGACTTTCTCTCCAACTTCACGCAGAAGAACGGTTACTCCCCGTCCTACGAGGAGATCGCCCACGGTCTGGGCCTCACTTCGCTCGCGACCGTGCACAAGCATGTCACTAATCTGCAGAATAAGGGCCTGCTGCAGCGCGCACACAACCGCAGCCGGTCGATTGACGTCCTGCCTCCACGCTCCAGCAAGAGAGGGTTCGACCGCCTGCCGCTGCTGGGCCGTATCGCGGCCGGCAAGCCGCTGGAGGCGATCGAGACGGCGGAGAGCATCTCATTGGCCGACATCATCGGCAACCGCGAGGTGTTCGCGCTGGAGGTCCGCGGCGATTCCATGCGCGACGAGCACATCGTCTCGGGCGACTACGTGCTGGTGGAGCGGACCCGCACCGCGCGCGAAGGCGAGATCGTGGTCGCGCTGGTGGACGGTTCGGACGCGACCCTGAAGCGCTTCTACCGCGAAGGCGGCATGATCCGGCTGCAGCCATCGAACAAGGAGATGGCACCCATCTTCGCGCCCGCCGCCACCGTCAGCATCCAGGGCAAAGTGCTGGGCGTGCTGCGCAAGTACGCCTGAGCGACCGAGGCCGCCGGGTGGATTGCTCAGAGGAGGTACCTGACGTCCCCGTTCCCATCACTTGGCAACAGGCGATTGTAAGCGGCATTCACAATGCCATAGCACTCGCAGGTTTTGGCAGCTAGGCCCGGCCGATTGAGAATATGGATGCGCCCGCGCGAGTAGCCGATCAGCCCGTTGCGCTGCAGTTCGCCGGCGGCCACCGTCACCGTCGACCGCTGCACCCCCAGCATCTGCGACAGGAACTCCTGGGTCAGATGCAAGCACTCCGACTCCATCCGGTCCGCCGAGCTCAGCAGCCAACGCGCCAGCCGCGCCTCCACCTCGTGCATCCGGTTGCACAGCACCGACTGGGTGATCTGCACAAATTGAAGATACGCAAAGGTATGCACCAGCTTCTGCAGCAGACCGCCTTTGAGAAACTGAGTCCGCACCACGGAAGAACGAATGCGCAGTCCCTCGCCGGCTCCCTGCATCATCACCATATGTGACATCTGCGGCTGATCCAGCAGCGCCGCCAGGCCGGAGAAGCCTTCCCGCCCGATCAGCCCAACCTCTACCTGCTCGCCGCGCTCGGTCACCGCGTCGGTCGAGATCAGGCCCGTGTTGACGAAATAGACGAATTCGATGGGCAGGTTCGGCTCTGAAAGCCGCTTAGCCAGCGGCAATTCGACCGGAACGAGATGCTTCGCCAGCGCCGCATACTCCTCGGCAGGCAATTGCGAAAGAATCAAGTTGCGCGGTCTCGTTGGATTCACAGGAGTCGAAATTTGGATCGCTGGCAAGGAATGTCCCTTTGCACGAGGAAGGAATCCCCCTGGCCGCAAATACCGTTACCCTCATCCCTGGGGACGTCTAGCTGCGATTACCCTCCACCTTACGGTGGATGGCCAACATATGTCTGTGTAGTACCGCACATAACACGTTTGAAATCTGGATTTTCCGCGGATGCCCGCTACGCGGCTCGCCACTCGGGATAGCCGGAACCCGACTGCCAACCGCCGCCAAAGCCCTGCAATCGGTCCGCGCCGGTTTAGAATGGCTACTGGCTCTTCTCGCCCGAACTCCCGTCCTATAGCAGGCAGTCGGCAGGTAAGTCCAAAGGCATACCCAAGGCCGGAAAGCGTCTCCAACACCCATGCATCGCTGGTCCCAGCTTTTTATCCCCACCCTGCGCGAGGCTCCGGCCGACGCGGAGGTCGCAAGCCACAAGCTTCTGCTCCGCGCAGGCTATATTCGCCAGCTTGGCGCCGGGCTTTACTCCTATCTCCTCCTCGGAAACCGTTCCATCAACAAGATCGTAGCGATCATTCGCGAGGAGATGGACACGATTGGCCAGGAGTTCTATCTGCCGGCGCTGAATCCGCGCGAGGTATGGGAAGAATCCGGCCGCTGGACCGGCATGGGCGATAACATGTTCCGGCTGAAGGACCGCAAGGGCGCCGAGCTGTGCCTGGCGATGACCCATGAAGAGGTGATGACCACCCTCGCCCGCTCGGAGTTGCGCAGCTACAAGCAGCTACCGCAGATTTGGTACCAGATCCAAACCAAGTTCCGCGACGAGCCGCGTCCTAAGTCCGGGCTGCTGCGGGTGCGGCAGTTCCTGATGAAGGACGCCTACTCCTTCGACATTGACGAGGCAGGCCTGGACGAGAGCTACACCAAGCACGAACAGGTCTACCGGCGGATCTTCACCCGCTGCGGCCTGGAATTCGTTGTGGTTGAAGCCGATTCCGGCTCCATGGGCGGTTCGGCTTCGCAGGAATTCATGGTGTACACCGACGCCGGGGAGGACCTGATTGCCAGCTCCGCCTCAGGCTACGCGGCCAATGTCGAGAAGGCGACTTCGAAGCTTCCGCCCGTCATCGATCTTGCAACGGCTGGCGACGGCGACCCCGAACTCGTCCATACTCCCGGCCAGCGCACCATCGATGAGGTGGGTGCGTTCCTCGGCGTCAAGCCAGTCCACCAGATGAAGACCATGGCCTACATCGTCGAGCATCCGGACGCGGACGAGAAGCAAGTGAAGACGGTCGGCAAGACCCGCGCGGTGGTGGCATTCCTCCGCGGCGACCATCAACTGAACGAGACCAAGCTTGCGGCGCTGGCCGGCGGCGAACTTCGCCCCATGCAGCCTGAGGAGATTGCTGCCGTATTCAATGCGCCTGCCGGTTACCTCGGACCGATCGGGCTGACCGCGGCCCCGCATCCCAGGAAGCCCGGGACTCTCGTCATTCTGGATACCGCGCTCGAAGGGCGGACGAACCTGATCGCCGGGGCTAACAAGGAGGAGTATCACCTCCGCAACGTAACTCCGATGCGCGACTTCAAGCCGACACTGGTCGCGGATGTGCGCAGCGTCAGCGAGGGGGAGCCCGACCCGATTGCGGGCGAACCGCTGCGCATCGGCAAGGCCGTCGAGATTGGCCATATCTTCAAGCTGGGCTACAAGTACTCGAAGTCCATGGGCGCGAGCGTGCTGAACCGCGATGGCAAGGAGACCACGCCGATCATGGGCAGCTACGGTATCGGCGTGGAGCGCATTCTCACCGCCGCGATTGAACAAGCCGCCTCGCGGTTTGCCGGTCGCAGTCAGCCTGACTCCTATGCCCTGCCGCCGGCGATCGCGCCGTTCCAGGTGGTCGTCACCATCACCAATGTCCGGGAGCCTGAATTGCTGGCTGCCGGCGAGCACATCGCGCAGCAGCTCTCATCCGCAGGATTCGATGTGCTCCTGGATGACCGCGATGAACGTGCAGGCGTCAAATTCAAGGATGCCGAACTGATTGGCGTGCCCTTTCGCATTGCTATCGGGAAGAAGCTGGCGGAGGGCAAAGTGGAACTTCTGAACCGCATTACCAACCAAACGGACGACATATTGACCACGGAAGTGGTTGAACGCACACGGGCCGCGGTCCACTCCGTTTGATTCCAATCGCCACTGCAATTCTTCACCCATGGCCATCAAAGTAAAACTCGGGAACAACGGCAACTCGCCGAAACATACCAGGCGCCCTTTTTTGCGGTTCCTGCTCATCTCTGCATTTGCCTTGTTTTCCATCTTCGCGATGGTCTTCGGCTACATGTACTTCAAGTACCAGAAGATCGTCGACGACCGGCTTGCCGCGGGCCCCATCTTCGCCAACGTCGAGCAGATCTATGCGGCGCCGCGCGAAGTCCGCGTAGGCCAACACCTGACCATATCGTTCATTGCGCAGGATCTCCGCCAAGCCGGCTACAACACCAACCCGCAATTGGGCACCTTCACGGTCAATGGCAACAGCATCAGCATCAAGCCCGGTCCGCAAAGCTACCACTCCACCGATGGCGCGACCATCACGACGGGGGCTGGGTCGAGTGTCGACCCAGCCGCCGGACTGGCTTCGCAGCCGGTATACACAGTCACTTCCATCACCGCTGACAATGGAGCGCCGCTGGCGGCCTATCAACTGGAACCGCAGCTGATCACCGCGCTCTCCGAGGACAAGGGCCGCACCAAGCGGCGGCTGGTCACCTACGACGAGATTCCGCCGCAGATGGTGCAGGCGGTCATCGCCATTGAAGACCGCCGGTTCTTCGAGCACGGCGGCGTCAACTACGTGCGCATGACCGAGTGCGTCGTGCGCGACGTCCTGGCCGGCCGCCGGGAATGCGGCGGCTCCACGCTGACCCAGCAACTGGCGAAGAACTTCTTCCTCACCCCCGACAAGACCATCTCGCGCAAAATCGCCGAGCTGATGATCACCTATCAGCTCGAAGCGCGCTTTTCCAAGCAGGAAATCTTCGCGATGTACGCGAATGAGATGAATCTCGTCCATCGGGGAAGCTACGAGATCGACGGCGTCTCCGAGGCCTCGCAAACCCTTTTCGGGAAGGACCTGCGCCAGCTCGACCTGGCCCAGTGCGCCACCATCGCCGCGCTATTTCAGAATCCGAGCTACCGCAACCCCTACCGGCATAAGGACCGCGCCATTGAGCGCCGCAACCTGGTGTTGGATTCCATGGTGGAGACCGGCGCCATTACCCAGACAGAGGCGGACCGCGCCAAGGCCGAGCCGCTGGTGCTCGCCAATTCCGCGATCGACGCCGGCGAAGCACCATACTTCGTCGACCTGGTGCATGACCAACTCGCTCAGCGGCTTGGCGATCAGGAACTCGGTCACGATTCGCTGCGCATCTACACCTCCCTCGACCCCGAACTTCAGCGCGCCGCGTCCGAGGCCGTCGATGTCGGGATGAAGAATGTCGACGACCTGGTGCGCAGGCTGCACAAGAAGAACGATCCAAATATCACCTATCCTCAGGTGGCGCTGGTCGCCATCAATCCCCACACCGGCCAGATCCTCGCGATGGTCGGAGGCCGCAACTACGGCATCTCCCAGCTCGATCACGCCACTGCCGAGCGCCCCACCGGCTCCATCTTCAAGCCCTTTGTTTACGCGGCTGCTTACAATACCAGCTTGAGCGGAACCGCTTTGGGGAACGAGGGCGTTTTCACCGCACTGACCAAGTTGAACGACGACCCGCAGGACTTCGGCACCAACGGTCAGTCCTACATCCCAGGCAACTTCGAGAGGGGCGAATACCCCGGCATGGTCACGGCAGCCCAGGCCATCGCGCATTCGCTGAACATTGCCACCATCGCCCTCGCCCAGTTGGTTGGCTACGACAACGTAGCTGCACTGGCCCGCACCGCCGGGATCGTCAACGCCCGGGGCACGCCTTCGGTCGCCATCGGCACCTACAACGCGACCCCGATCGACATGGCCGGCGCGTATACCGTGTTCGCCAACAACGGCGTCCATTTGAAGCCATGGATGCTGGCGAGTGTGCGCAATACCAACGGCGATATCGTTGCCGACTTTGCGCCCGAAGCGAAGCAAGTCCTCGATCCTCGCACCGCGTACCTCACTCAATCGCTGCTCGAATTCACCGCCACCTACGGTACCGCGGCCAGCATCCGCGCCCATGGATTTACCGCACCCGCGGCGGGCAAGACCGGTACCGAACACGATGTCTGGTTCGCCGGCTACTCCTCCAACCTCCTCTGCATCATCTGGGTCGGCAACGACGACTACACCGATATCTCACATGGACTAACGCATCCGCTGCAGGGTGCTGACACCGCGGCGCCGATCTGGGCCGAGTTCATGAATCGCGCCATCAAGCTGCCGCAGTATTCCGACATGAAGCAGTTTGCGGAGCCACCCTCCGGCGTCGGAATCGTTCCCGTTGACCTGAACTCCTGGCTGCCAGCGGACAACACCTGCCCCGAGGACTACTCGTTCGCATTCCTCGACGGCACCGTGCCCAATACCACCTGCAGCCATATGGGCGCGACACCGCAAGTCGTCATGCAGAACATGTTCTCAAAGGGAACTCCGGCTGCGGGCGTGGCGCCGGCAGCCCCGGCGAATCCGCAACCACCCGACGCGAGCGAACCCAACGCCCCCAAGAAGAAGAACTTACTGCAAAAGATCTTTGGCGGCGGTGACAAACCAGCGCAACCCACGGCGCCCGCACCCCCACCTCAGTAAGTTGGCACTGCGCGAAGCCTGTTCGGCGGCCTATCCATCACCGGGCAACTGATGGGTCTTCGCTGCGGTCTCTGGATTAGTCGATTCCCGTCCAGTTGGACCGGCTCATGCAGCTTTGGCCAGTAGGCTGAACCCCAGGCCGGCCGCGGTCAGCAAAGCGCACAAATATGCAAATAAGTCTCCATGCGCAGCATAGAAAGTAACATCGTGCTCGTAGTCAAAGCCGACACGCAGACTCGTTCTGATGTGTCGCGGCGCAGCTACGACGACGCGTCCGTACGGGTCAATCGCGGCAGTTACACCGGTGTTGGTCGCGCGCAGGACCCAGCGATGGTTTTCGATCGCGCGCATCCGTACCATATTCAGGTGTTCCCATGCGGCGCTGGTGTCCCCGTACCAGCCGTCGTCTGAGATATTCACCAGTACGTCGGCTCCGAGATTGGCATATTGGCGGACCTCGTCTGCAAAGACGGACTCATAACAGATAAATGTTCCATAGGTGTGTCCGCCAGTAGAAAACACCGTCCTGCGCTTGCCTCGATCGAAGGATCCCACATCCTGCAACAAATTGCCGGCAAAGAAGAGCAAACTCTTGTACGGGGTGTACTCGCCGAAGGGGACCAGATGCATCTTGTCATAGCGTCCGGCGAAGCGGCCATCCGGCGCAATAAAATCCGCAGAGTTATATTGATCGTAGCGTCGCTCTACAGCAGGGTCGGCATCGATCCCGATATTGCCCACGATAATTGGAGCATCCGCCGCGCGAGCAAGGCTGGACATCGCTGTGCGAAACTCCAAGTCGCGCTCAAGGAAGTCATTCGGCGCCTCGGGCCAGACAATTAGGTCTGTTGGTTCAGGGGCCGGTTGTGCACTTGGCGACTGTCCCACCACTGGAGTAACTCGAATGCATTTGGTCGTAGCCAGCTCAGGTATTCCCAGGCAATAATTCATCTCGGGATATAGGCTGAGTGAGGAATACTCTTGCAGCTCCTGGCTCTTTGTAAGTGGGGGTCCTGCTTTCATGGCGGCCTCACCCACTTCAAGATTCTCCTGTAACAGAGTTGCGATCGCCTCAGTGCCATCCCGGACCGGCGTCTGCAACTGTCGAGCAACTACAACAAACAACAGGATGATACCGACTCCCGCGACAGCCAGAATGCTTCTGGTAAAGCGCCGCTGCTTGAGCGAAATGCGTGTCAGCCAGAGCGCATTTACGCCCGCAATCACAAACGAAAGCCCATACGCTCCGGTCCAGGGAGCGAGCCGCGTCAGCAAGCTATTGTCCACCTGCGTGATGCCAAGAGGGTCCCAGGGAAAGCTGGTAATCCTGGCCCGCGCTAATTCAACTGCAACCCACGCAAACGGGCTGAGAAGAAGCGTCCCTTGCATTCCGATCCGGCTGCGGCGAAACGCCACAATCAACGCTCCAAACAATGCATGATAGAGCCCGAGATAGAGGCAAAAGAGAATAAGAATTCCAGCCGCAACCGGCTTGGCCAGCCCACCGTAAGTGTGCATGGTCTGGTAAATCCAGTAGCAATTGCCGAGATACCAAATAAAGCCGGAACAATATCCCAGCGCCGCGCCCTGGAGCGGGCCCAGAGGCCGTCCTCTCTCATCATTGTTCGTAAGTGCCAGCAGTAAAGGAAGCAGGGCAACCCAGCATAGTGCAGTACGCCAAGCCGGCACCGGTCCCGCGATCGGGAACGGTAACACCTGAATTACACCCGACAAAGCCGCAATTGCCCACAGTCGCACAGGGATCAGTCGCATTGCTACGCAGTCTAACACCGCATGGTGAAACTGCATTGGCTTTCGCCCAAGCGCAGACGCCAACCTAGACGCGATGTAGCAGTCGCGCCGGTACATTGTTTGCAAGATTGATATTCCTTCTGTATCCTTGCGCAGATAGAGTTGGAAATGAAATAAATCCAAGCTGAAATATTGTACCCGTCCTAGTTCTCTACCGGAGGTACTGGAAGAATGCGGTCAATGACAGCTGATTGCCATTCACAACAAGGGGGCGTCCCATGGAAGTAAGCCGCATTATTGCAGAAATTGACGCGCAGATATCGAAGTTGCAGCAGGCACGGGAATTACTCTCGGGCACCGCTGCGAAGGGGAACCGAGGCCCGGGCCGCCCGAAGGGGAGCAAGAACGCCAAAGTCGCCGCGAAGCCCACATCTTCCACCAAGCGCCGGCTTAGTCCCGAAGGCCGCAAACGCATTGCGGATGCCATGAAGCGCCGCTGGGCAGAACGTAGAAAGCTGGCTGCAAAAGCCGCTGGGGCCGCCAAGTAACTCGGATCCTGTATCAAAATAGCTTGCCGCAGCAGGCAAGGAGTGGGTTCTCGCTTAGAGAGAGCGCTGATCTGTGGTTTGCCCGGCCTAAGGAACGAGGGGAATAATCCGAAGGCATCGACTTGCCTGGAACTGCGCGATTCGAAAATGTACCGGCCGACTTATTCATTCGCAGCCCGAGTTGGCGAGAATGAGAGCTGCCTCCCGCCGATGTTCCATCCAGCCTAGCGAGTGATTACAACCTCGCGAAGATTGTCCTTGCCGAGAAAAAAATGAAAGCCCTTATACGACGCAAACAGTTTCTCAATCTGGCGATTCGTGTAAGTATTCAGTTGCGGATACTCTCCGGCCCGCTGCACATCCACCTTATTCGCATCGGTCAGGTGGTAGCGGCAGAATCCTGACTTTGGGACACTTATAGCCGCCGCGGCCGCCGAAGAATGAAACATTGCGAGCATTTGACCATCGGGCGCCATCACTTCGTAGATTCGCTCCAGCACCGGCCCGAGTAACTCCTCGGGAAGATAGTCCGCGGTGTCCCAGAACAACACAACATCGAATCCGCGTCCGGAAAAATTCAGGTGCGCCGCCAAGAACCGCTCCACGTCGAAGCGCTCTACGCCCCCATCCTCCGGGGCGATGAACCAATCGCGTTTGGCCGCATCTTCCACCAGGTTCGCCAGATAGATGCTATGTCCCAGCGCAGTGACGAAGTTGATGTTGGTCGACGAAGTGGGGCCTATATCCAGAACCCGCAGCGATTCCTCCGTGCGCAATCTCTCCAGCAGTTGGCCCCATCCGCTGGAATGCCGCGCCACCCGCTCATTGGCCGCCGCACCAGCGCCGCCCCGATCTTTCCCGCCAAAGAAGCTCAGCATTACCTGGGTCTCCTTCCGGGTCAGGCAACGGTCGAAGTTGGTGCCGTTGCTGCAAACAGGTTTCCGTTGGCTTGCCGTCCGGCCTCAGCCTCCGGGGCAATCTCGGTAAGTTCCACTCGGCCTTTGATGCTCGCGTTCTCTTCAATTGACAATCTCTCCGCCGCGATGTCTCCCTGCACCTCTGCCGATTCGCGCAGCTCGATTCGTCCGGTCGCCCGGATATTGCCCTCGACAAACCCATAAATTACGACATCGCGCGCATCCAAATCCGCCATCACGCGAGCGTTCGGCCCCACCGTCAGCCGGCTGCCCGGCAGCGTGATCGTCCCCTCCACAATGCCATCCATGTACAGGTCTTCGTTGCCCGACAGTTCTCCTCGAATGGTGACGGACCTTCCAATGACGGTGGAACCCTCGGCTGGCTTCATGTGCTTGTCGATCTCCCTTGCCTGAATGATAGTGCTTGCCCGAACTATACCCAGCCCCACGCCTGGAGGCAATCCCGCCTGTCCGAGTCGGCTCGCTCTCGCCGCCATCGCTGGAGTCCCGCAGCGGAGCGTTGTGTGCGATCATCAACCAGCGTTGCACGAGGGTCCATAACCATGAGGCCGCTCTCGATCGAGACCGTAATCCACTCGAACTGAGCGAAACTTTCGGCCGCTTCGCCCCATCCAACCCAACGATGAGAGAATGCGGCCTTTCTACGTGACAAGACCGTTCCAATCGATTGGCAGGCGCGCGGACTGCAACCCACTGCAGGCCTTGGTGGGGATCCGGCAACTGGGCCGGTGTGCTCGGTTCTGGGCCAGGGCTATTCTGCTCGCTGCCCTCAGCTCAATGAGCTGCGCCGCGGTCGCACAGAAGCCCGAACCCCCGGCCTGGCTCGCGATGCCGGCGAGCGCCTGGGCAGCCGAATGCGCGAACAATGAGGTCGACGTCATCCAGCACAAAGGCTCCTATCTGCGCTATCGTCTGCACACTGTGGACGAGAAGAACGACGTGGTTCGCGATCAGATTGAAACTCCGGAGGGCACCGTCTCCCGGCTCGTTCAGCGCAATGGACGGCCGCTTACGCAGGAGGAAGAGGCTGCAGAGCGCGATCGCCTGCTCAGCCTCGCCGCCTCGCCCGGCGCCTTCGCGCGCCATGCCCGCCGCGATCAGGAGAACAAGAAAATGGGTGTGGAACTGGTCAAGATGATGCCCAGCGCCATGCTTTGGAGTTATGCGCCTGGCCAGCCTCAATTGTCCAATCAGCACGACGCAGCACCGGCGCTCGTCGTCCTCGACTTCAAACCCAATCCCGGGTGGTCGCCGCCGAATCTTGAATCCGACTTGCTCACTGGGCTTGAGGGTCGAGTCTGGATCGACCCGGGCAGCGGGCATATGGTCCATATGGAAGCCCGCCTCTTTCATGCGGTCAACATCGGTTGGGGCATGCTGGCCCACATTTATCCAGGGGGCACGGCCACGGTGGAGCAGGTCAATGCCGGCAGCCAGCGCTGGCTTGTCAAACACATCGTCGAGCAGCTGACGGCACAGGCGCTGGTAGTCAGGATGGTCAAGCAGCGACTGGTCTCCGACGCGACCGACGTCCAGCCCGTCCCACCCATGGGCTACCAGCAGGCCGTCAAAATGCTGCTCGACAAATCTTCGCCCTCGCGCTGAGCCGTCGCACCCGCATCGAACTTCGCGGGGTAAAGGTGCTATCAATAATATGGAGTGGGGCTCCGCCGGCGCACATGCCTGGCTGGCCTCGCGGCGGACGGCGAGGAGGAGGAACGACGTGGACGCGACATTCACTGGGCATCCTGAGGTGGCGGCGCGGTTTCCCGACCTGCACCCGGCACTCGACGCTCGGGCGGCCGTGATCGAGGCGAACCGTTGCCTCAATTGCTTTGATGCGCCCTGCATGGGAGCCTGTCCTACCCACATCGACGTGCCGCGTTTCATCAAGAAGATCGCATCGGGCAACGTGATGGGATCCGCGAAGACCATCCTCGAGGCGAACGTGCTGGGGGCGAGTTGCTCGCGCGTGTGCCCGGTGGAGGTGCTGTGCGAAGGCTCCTGCGTGATGCATGGCAAGCACGAAAAGCCGATTGAAATTGGCCGCCTGCAGCGCTTTGCGATGGAGACTTTTTACAACGCCGGCGGAAGGCTGCCACTGCGCAAGCGCGAGGAGCGGAGCGAGCGCGTCGCCTGCATCGGCGCTGGACCGGCGAGCCTGGCGTGCGCCGCAGAGCTGCGGCAGCTCGGCCTCCAGGTCACGATGTTCGACCGGCGCGCGCTTCCCGGAGGATTGAACACCTACGGCGTGGCGGAATACAAGCTGCGCGCGGCGGACAGCTTGCGTGAAGTCGCCATGGTGCGCGGGCTGGGAGTCGAATTTGTGAAGCGCGACATTGATGCCGCCGCACTTCAGGAACTCGATCGCGAATTTCACGCCGTCTTCCTGGGCCTTGGATTGGGAGCGATGCAGCGCCTCGCCGTCGAAGGCGCGATGTCGTCTTCCGTAATTGACGCGCTCGATTTCATCGCGGGATACAAGACCGGCGAGCGGCTGAAGGTGGCCCCGCGCGTGGTGGTGGTAGGCGCGGGCAATACGGCGATTGACGCAGCGTGCGCGGCGAAACGGCTGGGCGCGCAATCCGTGACCATTCTTTACCGCCGCCAACGCGAGAATATTTCTGCGTTCCATTTTGAGTACGAGCACGCCGTGCGCGAGGGCGTTACCTTTCGCTGGGAGACCCTGCCCAAGGCGTTTGCAAGCACCAAGGACGGGATCGTGCTAACGTGCGTTACGATGGCGCAGGACGCGGCCGGAATGCCGGTGCCAGTGGAAGGAACGGAGTTCACTATTGAATGCGATGTGGTGATTCCGGCCATTGGGCAATCGCCCCTGCTGGAGCTGCTTTCGCAGGCCCGGGGCGTGGCTCTTGAACGAGGCCGCGTAGTCATCGACCGGGCTACGGGGCAGACCACGAATCCCAAATTCTTCGCCGGCGGAGACTGTGTCAATGGCGGCCGCGAAGTGGTGGATGCAGTCGCAGACGGGAAGCGGGCCGCGTTGGGGATTGCCGCCTGGTTGAATGCACGCAGGGAGGCACACGTTGGCTGACTTAACCACGAATTTTGCCGGCGGCATCCGCTGTCCGAACCCGTTCTGGCTGGCCAGCGCGCCGCCCACCAACTCGGGCGAACAGGTGATGCGTGCCTTCGATGCCGGCTGGGGCGGGGCGGTGTGGAAGACCATCGGGGAACCCATCACCAATGTCAGCTCGCGTTACTCCTCCGTCGATTGGAACGCGCAGCGCATGATGGGGCTGAACAACATCGAACTGATCAGCGACCGGCCCATTGAGGTCAACCTGCGCGAGATTGCCGAGGTCAAGCGTCTCTATCCAAAGCACGCGGTCATCGCGTCACTGATGGTGGAGTCGAAGCGCGAGGCATGGCACGAGATGGTGAAGCGCGCGGAGGGTGCAGGCGCCGACGGGCTCGAACTGAACTTCGGCTGCCCGCATGGCATGAGCGAACGCGGCATGGGCTCGGCCGTGGGGCAAGTTCCGGAGTATGCGCAGATGATTACCGAGTGGGTGAAGGAGGCGGCACGCACGCCGGTGCTGGTTAAGCTGACGCCGAATATCACCGACATCCGCGTCGTGGCGCGGGCCGCCAAACGGGCGAAGGCTGATGGGCTGAGCGCGATCAACACTATCAACTCGATCACCGGAATCGATCTCGACACCCTCGAGCCGCGGCCCAATGTGGACGGAAAGAGCTCCCACGGCGGGTATTGCGGGCCCGCGGTCAAGCCGATCGCGCTGAACATGATTC
The DNA here is from genome assembly GCA_963787905.1 of uncultured Acidobacteriaceae bacterium. Lineage (GTDB taxonomy): Bacteria > Acidobacteriota > Terriglobia > Terriglobales > Acidobacteriaceae > Edaphobacter. The sequence goes on from CAWBFL010000107.1 coordinate 66,809, forward strand.
AGCAGGTCGAACTCCGATCACGTCGATGGCCCGCCGATCCCCATGTCCGGCATTGGCGGTGTCAGCACCTGGCGCGACGCGGCGGAGTTCATCCTGATGGGTTGCGGCACCGTGCAGGTGTGCACCGCGGCCATGCACTATGGCTACCGCATCGTCGAAGACATGATCGACGGGCTCTCCAATTGGATGGATGAAAAGGGATTTGTAACCATCGAGAATTTCCGCGGCAAGAGCCTGCCGAAGGTGACAGAGTGGAAACACCTGAATCTGAACTACCGGATCATTGCGCATATCGATGAGTCGCTCTGCATCGGCTGCGAGCTTTGCCATATCGCCTGCTGGGACGGCGCGCACCAGTGCATCCACATGGACCGCGTGAGCGGACCGGGCGGAGCAAAAGGACCTATAGACGGACACGTCGAAGTCCACGCCAAGCCGCATGAAGCCGGCCGCGAGCGGATTGTGGTCACGCCCATACCGAAACTCGATCCGCCCAAAGTGCACGTCGGACCGTATGCGACGTCGCTCGACCGGATTCCCCGCGTGGACGAAACGGAGTGTGTCGGCTGCAACCTGTGCTCGCTGGTCTGCCCGGTGGACAAATGCATCACCATGGTCGAGCGTCCAACCGGATTGGCGCCGGAGACCTGGGCCGAGCGGACAACCAGCGCAGAGTGCGCCACCCCGCAAACGGCAGGCTAGCACGGAACCACGACCGCAACCATGCCCGGAGGCACGCAAACCTTCGGGCAAAGCGTAGATTTATCGCACGGGCAACGCCGTGCAAAGGTACGGCAGGCATGAAGGAGCAATCGATGGGAACGTTGATTAGAGGCGGCAAGGTGGTCAGTGCGGCGTCGGTGACACTGGCCGACGTACTGATCGAAGGCGGGAAGATCGTGCTGGTAGCCCCGGGAATCGATCCAGCCGGACACACCGTGGTCGATGCGGCCGGGATGCTGGTGCTTGCCCGGAGGCATCGACGTGCATACCCACCTCGACATGCCCTTTGGCGGGACCGTGAGCGCAGATGATTACGAATGGGGCACGCGCGCCGCGGCGATCGGCGGCACCACCACCGTAATCGACTTCGCACTGCAATCCATGGGCCGGCCGATGACCGAGGCCTTCAAGACCTGGCGCGCGAAGTCCAAGGGCAAGGCCTGCATTGACTATGCGCTGCACATGGCCGTGACCGACCTGGGTCCGAACGACGCCTGGCTGGACGACGTGGACGCAATGGTCGCCGAGGGAATCACCAGCTTCAAAATCTTCATGGCCTATCCCAATGTGCTGATGGTGAACGACGCAACCATCTTCAAGCTGATGCAGCGGACGGCCAATCTGGGCGCGCTGGTCTGCGTCCACGCGGAGAACGGCACGGTGATCGACGTGATCGTGCAGCAGACGCTGGCGGCCGGCAATACCGGACCGCTCTATCATGCCCTGTCGCGCCCGGCGGAGGCCGAAGCCGAGGCCGTGCATCGCGTCGTGGCGCTGGCGGAGTTGGCCGGTGGCGCGCCCGTGTATATCGTCCACGTCTCCTGCGAAGAGGCCATGCACGAAGTGAAGGCGGCTCGGGAGCGTGGCCTTCCGGTCCAGGGTGAAACCTGCACCCAGTACCTGGTGCTGTCGATTGAGGAGGACATGGGCAAACCCGGCTTCGAGGATGCGAAGTACGTCTTCACTCCGCCGCTGCGCAAGAAGAAGAACCAGGCACCGCTATGGCAGGCGCTGAAGGACGATGTGCTGCAAGTGGTATCGACCGACCACTGCCCCTTCCGGTTTGCTGACCAGAAGACCCTGGGCCTTGGCAACTTCACCAAGATCCCCAACGGCGGACCGGGGATCGAGAACCGGATGCAGCTGACCTATCACCACGGCGTCAACGAAGGCCGGATGTCGCTGGAGCGATTTGTCGAAGTGACCGCGGAGGCCCCGGCGAAGATCTTTGGCATGTACCCGAAAAAGGGGATTGTGGCAGCCGGTTCCGACGCAGATATTGTGATCTGGGACCCTGAGGCGAAGTATACGATTACGGCAGCCACCCAGAATATGCACACCGACTACTCCATCTTCGAAGGCTTTCAGGTGAAAGGCAACGCGCGCCAGGTATTCTCGCGCGGCGAGATGGTAGTCGATCGCGGCAAGTTCATTGGTGCGGTAGGCCGTGGCCAATATCTGCATCGCGAGGTGCCCAGGCGATGAGCCTTTACGTCGAGGGGCCGACATCGCTGACGGATGCGTACGGCCTGCGCGCCGATCCAACGCTCTATAACGCCGACCTGGCGCCGACCACGCCGGAGCAGCGCACCTGGGGGACCTACAACTACATCGCACTCTGGTTCTCCATGTCGATGGAAGTGACCACCTACATGCTGGCGTCGAGCCTGATTGCCGGCGGGATGAACTGGAAAGAGGCGATTGCGACCGTCCTGCTGGGCAATCTGATTGTGCTCATTCCCATGATCCTGAATGCGCATGCGGGCACGAAGTATGGAATTCCCTTCCCCGTGTTCGTGCGCGTTCCGTTTGGCGTGCGCGGCGCAAATATCCCTGCGCTGCTGCGGGCCTTCGTCGCGTGCGGGTGGTTCGGGATTCAGAGCTGGATCGGCGGACAATCCATCGCGGCGATGGTGTATGTGCTGTGGCCTGCAACTGCGGCAATGCCGTGGGTGCTGTGGACCTGCTTCCTCGGCTTCTGGCTGCTGAACATGGCGGTGGTGTGGCGTGGGGTGGAGTCCATTCGCTTCCTGCAAAGCTTTTCCGCGCCATTTCTGCTCATCATGTCACTGGTCCTGCTCGGTTTTATGACGCACAAGGCCGGCGGCTTCGGTCCCATGCTGGACGCACCCAGCCAATTCCACACCAATGCCAGCTTCTTGCACTTCTTTTTCCTTTCGCTCACCGGCATGGTCGGCTACTGGGCTACGCTCTCGCTGAACATCCCGGACTTCACCCGCTATGCCAAGTCGCAGGAATCGCAGATTGTGGGCCAGTCCTTCGGTTTGCCGATTGCCATGACGCTCTACACCTTCATTGGCATCGCATGCACGTCGGCGTCCAGCGTTGTCTTTGGGCATCCCATCTGGAACCCCATCACCCTGCTCGGCATGTTCCATCAGCCTTTTGTCGCGTTCCTCGCGCTCATCAGCATTCTGATTGCGACCCTGAACGTCAACATCGGCGCCAACGTCGTCAGTCCCTCCAATGACTTCTCTCACCTGGCCCCGAAACATATCAGCTTCCGCACCGGCGGCCTGATGACCGGCTGCATCGGCCTGGCCATGATGCCGTGGAAGATCATGGCCAGCCACACCGACTACATCCAGTGGCTGGTCAGTTACTCGGGACTGCTGGGCCCGGTGGCCGGCATCATGATCGCGGATTACTTCTTTATCCGGGGAACGCGGCTGGATACGGGAGCGCTGTATCGGCGGGATGGACCGTATGAGTATGTGAAGGGAATCAATCCGCAGGCGCTGAAGGCGCTGGGCATCGGAGTATTTGTAGCGCTGATTGGCCGAATCGTTCCGGATCTCCACTTTCTCTACGAGTACGCGTGGTTTGTCGGCTTCGGCGTATCGGCCCTGCTCTATCTGGCAATGATGCAATCCGCCACCGGAGCAGGCGGAGCGACGCCGCTGGCGCAGCGAATCGGAGTCAAGGGACTGGAAAAGGTGCTCGATCCCGCCCTGGGAAACAGCGCTGGCCGCAGTCGGCCCGCGCCCGTCGGCTAGAATCACGGCCTCGCACAGTTAGCGGCATCATCTCCGCGCTTCTGCGCGTATCCTTGTCTCACACGGAACAACGGGATTGGTCGCGAGCGCTGTTGCCTAAGGAGATTGGATGAACCGAATTGCTGGCATGGCCTTGTTGCTGTTTTCATCCGCTCCGCTGCTGGCCGCGCCGGAGTCAGGACCGCCGTCCGTTTCGGGACTGTGGAAGGTCGATGGCGAGGTTATGGGTACGCCGGTGAGGATGATGTGCTCGCTGACCGAGTCCGACCGCAAGCTGAGCGGCACCTGTTCCGGCGCGGAAGATGGCTATGCGGTGCACAAGGTCGCAGGCACGGTGAAAGCCCAAAAGGCGGAGTTTTACTTCCAGACTGCGGTTGGCGGCAATCCCCTTACGATGATTGTCAGCGGCACACTCAACGAAGACCGCTCGGCGATGGACGGCACACTGGATGTCGAGCCGATGGCGGTCGGGGGCACATTTTCGGCCGTCCGCGAGCCCGCCGATGCAACAGCGGCCGCCGTGCCGCCGGTGGTCGAGACCCCGCCCGAAGCAGCACCAACTCCAGTAGCGGCTTCAGTCGCGACCGCGCCATCGAACTCGACCGGAACCTGGAAGATCGATGGCGATGTGCAAGGCACCCCGGTGAGCCTGCTCTGCGTGCTCACCGAGACGGATCGTAAATTGACCGGGACATGCACCCGGACGGACGAAGACCGTGCGCCCAAAGCGCTGTCAGGGTCGGCAACCGAGAGGGGCCTCAGTTGGCACTTCGACACCGAATATCAGGAGCAGCCGATTACAGTTTCTCTCAGCGCAACGCTGTCTGGGGACGGGGCTAAAATGACCGGGACGATTGCCGTGGCGCCGCTGAATGCGGAGGGAACATTTGCCGCGGTGCGGCAGTAGCCGCGCGATCGCAATTCTGCCATGGCCGGAACCCCGCAACCGGCTAGCGCAGAAACGCACCCAACTCCGTAGCCGCGGTGCGCAGGTGCGGCAGAAAACGCGTCTGCATCTCGTAGACTGAGATTCGCGGAGCGCTTCCGCTCAGGTTGATCGTTGCGACAACCCGGCCGTTGGGCGAATAGACCGGCACCGCGAGCGAGCGAAGCCCGATCTCGTACTCCTGGTCGACCAGCGCGTAGCCATGGCGGCGAACATTGCGCAGGGCCAGGCGCAGCTTTTCAACGCTGCTAACCGTGCGCGGAGTATGCGCAGTCAGCTCGACGCGGGCGAGATACTGCTCCAATTGCTCGGCCGGAAGATAGGCCAGCAGCACGCGCCCCATGCTGGTGCAGTAGGCGGGCAGGCGGCTGCCGATGTGCAGATCGTCGGACATGACACGCGACACCGTCGAACGCGCGATATAGACAATCTCGTCGCCGTCAAGAGTTGCCACCGAGAAGCTCTCGTGCAGGTTCGTGGACATGCGTTCCAGGATCGGCTGCGCGGCAGTCGACAGCGAGTTGGATGCCGAATAGGTATTTGAGAGCGTGAGCATGCGCGGGCGCAGCGCATAGCGGGATCCATCCTCGACCCCGGCGAATCCGAGTTTGCTGAGCGTGTACAGGCAGCGGCGCACGGCGGCGCGCGACAGACCTGTTTTCGCCGAGAGTTGCGAGATCGTCATCTGCGGGCTCTGCGGAGTAAAGGTCTGGATCACCAGCAAGCCGCGAGCCAGCGAGGTCATGAAGTTGGGGTCGCCGGCGAATTCGTCCAGGGCGGACGAAGGCGTTGAGTTCTGCGGCAGCGCAGGTGGCGCAGACCCGTTTTGCTGACTCATTCGCGGTGCGGCTGCGAGCTTCGATGGAATTGCTTCGGAGGACGTGCCGGCCGGAGCGATCCGGGGGGCGGGGCGGCGGGTTGCGAGAGTCATCGACAAGGGGGGCCTCGTTCTGCTGCCCGGCCTGGCATCTCAACAAGAGCCAACGAACCCATGCGTGATCCGTTGTGCGCGATAGCCGGACTGCTATTACGATAAACGCACACTCTCTGGCCTGCAAGCCCGCATTTGCTTGCCCGCCCTCAAGTTGGCGGCAAGGCATGCCCTTTCACCAGAAAGTCCATTTGGCGTGAGAAAATTGACGCCTATGAACCCAGCCACCTCTCCCCGCCTACCGCTAGACCAGCGCCCAGCATGGAAGGCGCTCCAAACCCACTCCGCAGAGATCAAGGATCGCCAGCTGCGCGAGCTTTTTGCCGCGGACCCGGCTCGCGGCCTGCGATTCACCGCAGAGGCAGACGGCATCTTCCTCGACTACTCGAAGAACCGCATCACGGACGAGACCCTCGAACTTCTGCTGGCCCTGGCGGAGCAGTCCGGCCTGCAGCCGAAGATCGAGGCGATGTTCCGCGGCGACAAGATCAACATTACCGAGGACCGCGCCGTGCTCCACGTCGCATTGCGTGCGCCGAAGACCGAAAAGATTCTGGTGGACGGCGAGGACGTGGTTCCCGGCGTCCATGCGGTGCTCGACAAGATGGCGGCGTTTGCCGATCGCGTGCGCTCCGGTGCGTGGAAGGGCCACACCGGCAAACGCATCCGCAACGTCATCAACATCGGGATCGGCGGTTCCGACCTGGGGCCGGTGATGGCATACGAGGCGCTCAAGCACTACTCGCAACGCGACCTCACCTTCCGCTTCGTTTCCAATGTCGACGGCACTGACTTCGCCGAAGCGGTGCGAGACCTGAACGCCGACGAGACGCTCTTCCTGGTGGCCTCCAAGACCTTCACCACGCTGGAGACCATGACCAATGCGCATAGCGCGCGCGACTGGTCGCTGGCGGGCCTGGGCGGCGATGAAAAGGCCGTGGCCAGGCACTTTGTGGCGATCTCCACCAACGCCAAGGAAGTCGCGAAGTTCGGCATCGACACCGACAATATGTTCGGATTCTGGGACTGGGTCGGCGGCCGCTACTCCATGGACTCCGCCATCGGCCTGTCGACCATGATCGCCATCGGGCCGGAGAACTTCCGCTCCATGCTCGCCGGATTCCACGCGATGGATGTGCACTTCCGCAGCACGCCCTTCGCGAGAAATCTGCCCGTGCTTCTGGGCCTGCTCACGCTCTGGTATACGGATTTCTTCGACGCCCAAACCGTCGCCGTGCTGCCCTACGAACAGTATCTGAAGCGGTTTCCGGCGTACCTGCAGCAGTTGACCATGGAATCGAACGGCAAACACGTCACGCTCGACGGAACCCGTGTGGCAGCCGAGACCGGGCCCGTCTACTGGGGCGAGCCGGGGACCAACGGGCAGCACTCGTTTTACCAGCTGATTCATCAGGGCACGCGGCTGATCCCTTGCGACTTTATTGGCTTTGCCAAGACGCTGAACCCGCTTGGGCGGCACCACGACATGCTGATGGCCAACGTCTTCGCGCAGGCCGAAGCACTCGCGTTCGGCAAGACGGCAGAGCAGGTGAAGGCTGAGGGCACGCCCGACTGGCTGGTTCCGCATCGTGTCTTCGAGGGCAATCGGCCATCGAATACCATCCTGGCCGATGTGCTCACCCCGGAAGTGCTGGGCCAACTGGTCGCGCTCTACGAACACTCCGTATTCACCCAGGGAGCCATCTGGAACATCGACTCGTTCGATCAATGGGGCGTGGAACTGGGCAAGGTCCTCGCGACCAAGATCCTCGGCGAACTGGAAAGCACAACCGAGCCGGCCATGACGCACGATTCCTCAACCAGCAATCTCATTCGGAGATATCGGGACCGCAAATGACGACCGCTGCGGCACTGCGGCGCGAGTTGAAGCAATTGGGCACGCCCGAGCGTGCGGCCGGAGCGGCTCGTTTCTTCAAGACCGGCCCAGGCGAGTATGGCGAAGGCGACGTATTCCTCGGAGTTATGGTCCCGGAGGTCCGCAGAATCGTGCGCCGATACAGGGCGCTCAGCCTGGCCGAAGTCGAACGGCTGCTGGCGTCGGCGGAGCATGAGTGCCGGCTGGCAGCGCTCCTGATCCTGGTCGCGCAATTCGAACGCGGAGATGAGGCGGCGCGGCGCGGGATCTTCGACTTCTATCTGCTCAACACGCGCTATATCAATAACTGGGACCTGGTGGATTGCTCCTGCCGGGAGATCGTCGGCGAACATCTCAAGACGCGGTCGAAGAAGCTGCTCACCAGGCTGGCAAAGTCGGCAAGCCTGTGGGAGCGACGCATCGCAGTGGTGTCGACCATGGCGTTGGTTTGGCAGGGCGAGACGGACGAGGCTCTGCGCCTGGCCGAAGCGCTCCTTGACGACGAACGTGATTTGATTCACAAGGCAATCGGCTGGGTGCTGCGCGAAGTTGGAGATGAAGACCGGGCAGCGCTGCTGCGCTTCCTGAAGCAACACTACGATCGCGTGCCGAGGACCGCACTGCGTTACGCCATCGAACACTTCTCTCTGGCGGAACGAAAACGAATGCTCGCGGGCGCGTTTCCCCCTAGCGTCTCACCAGTGCGGCGACAGTCTCCAGAACTTCGCTCGGCTCGGGACGGACGCGGAAGTCCGCGTGACCCTCGCTGAAGGCGATGGTTCCATCCTGATGGACGACGAAAGTCGCGGGCAACGGCAGCCGCCAGCTGGCTTCCGCCGCGTTCTTGTACATGTTGCCCGAATTCACAAACGGAATATTGACCAGAATTCCCTTGTAGTAATCGCGATGCGCTTCCGGCACGCTGTAGGCGATGCCGAATTGCTCGGCAACCAACGCATCCGTGTCGGAAAGAATCGGAAACGGAAGGCGGTGCTGTTGCAGCGTGAAATCGTTGTGCCGCCGCGTCTGCGGAGAGATCGCGACGAGCAACGCCCCCATGCTACGCAACTCCGCGTGGAGATCGCGCCACACTTCGAGTTCGGTCACGCAGTACGGACACCAGCGGCCACGGAAGAACTTGATCACCAGCGGACCCAGCGCCAGCAGGTCGGCGGAGCAAACGGACTTGCCAGTGAGTGCATCGAGCAGCGTGAACTCGGGCGCCCTGGCTCCCGTGCGAAGGATGCGGTCCTCAATCCCACTGGCAAACAGTTCGGCGGTCTGCTGTTCCGAGACGGCGAGCCGCTCCGGCTGTACCAGCGCCCGCGTGTTCTGCGTAATGCGGTCGAGTTCGTCCTGGAGCGAAGGGAGTGGGGACCTGGGCACGGTTTTCACACTTACATTATCGCAGCCATGTCCGCCATCGTTCCGTGCTCTGCGTCACTCGCCGAAGTTGCGTCGTGGCACGACACTGCGGCCACCACGGCCTTGGCAGGGATTGCTCCACCACGCGCTGGCCGGTGCGGACGGCTCGCGCTGGCCGTGCCGGCGCTGCCAAGCAGCGAAACCAGACGATTGAAACCGTCGTCCCAGGCCTTCCTGTTGGCGTCGCTGGCATCGGGCGCCTGCCCGGCACGCATAAAGCCATGGCCAGCACCGTCGTAGATCACCGGATCGTACTTCTTGCCCGCGGCCTTCATCGCTGCGGTGGTGGCGGGCACGGTGGCGCTGATGCGCGCATCGTTGCCGGCATAAAACCCATAGACCGGCGCGGTGATCTTCGCCAGGTCGGCATCAGACGGCGGCGGCCCGTAGAAAACGAAGGCGGCAGACAGATCATGGCGGTGCGTGGCGAAGGCAAACGACTTGCCTCCACCCCAGCAGAAACCCGCGACGAACAGCTTGCCATTGGCGGATGGCAGTTTTTTCCCATAGTCCGCGGCGGCGTCGAGATCGGCCGTGACCTGGTCGGCGCTCAGGCCGGAGACGGCCTTGGTGACGGCGTCCTGGCCGGGAAAGGCGTCGGTACCGCCGCCGTTGGGGCCGGCCCCGGTGAGCAGGTCGGGAGCGATGACAATATAGCCCTGCGCCGCGATTTCATCGGCCATGTCCTTGGCCCAGTCGCTAAGGCCGAATATCTCGTGGATCATGATGACCACGGGTGCTTTCTGGCTGACCTCGGGATAGACGACAAAGGCCTGGACGGTGCGATCGCCGTGCTTGATCGAGACATATTCGCGGTGGCGCGGCGACTTTTCGAGAGCGGCTTTGGCCCAGTCCTGCGCGGGCAGCGAGATGGCGGTGAAGGCGACGGCGAGGGCGGCGAGAAGCTTCAGGGCGGTTCGGCTCATGACGCAGAGTCTATTCTGCGGCGCGCGATTGCGACAAGAGCACGGGGCGAATTTTCACTGGACCGCAGGCAGCGCGGAATTGCCCAGCGTTACGTGAACCACGTCCCCCACGACGACGCGGCGGCCGGCTTGCGGGTACTGTGCGATGACGATTCCCGTGCCACCGATCGGCGCTGGGCTTGGAGTCGGCGCTGCCGTCGCTGACGCGGTCGCGGACACCGTGGGTACCGCAGGGTTGGCAGAAACGACAGGCGATGGCGATGTGGGCTGTGGAACGGCCGATTCCTGAACCAGATGGAGGCCGGCAGTGGACGCGCGCGCACTGGCAGCGGAGTAGGTGAGGCCCACCAGCGAGGGCATCACATACGCCGCCGGCTGCGCATCGCCGGGATCGCTGACCAGCAGACTGACGCGCGGCCCGTCTACTCCAGCGGCGTTGACGGGCGGTGTTTGGGTAAGCACCACATCCGGGTCGCCGGGCACGGCCAGGTAGGCCACCGCGCCCAGATCGAGCGAGAGGCGGCGGATGCTGATCGTGGCCGCGCGCTCCGACTCGCCGGTCAGATCAGGAATGCTCACCTGTTGCGCCCCAAGCGACTCGGTGATGCGCACCGGCCACTCGCGGCGCACCCGCGAGCCGGGCGCGGGATCCTGGGCGAGAATGCGACCGGCGGGAACGTCGCTGGAGTAGAAGCGGTTTTCCAGGTTCAGTTGCAGGCCTTTGCTGCCCGCCGCCCTACTGGCGTCCGCTATGGTAAGGCCGGTGAGCGCGGGCACAACCGCCTCGCGGCCGTGGATAGCCAGGCGCATGGCGATAAAGGCGGAGATCAGCGCAACGGCAACCATCGCCAGGGCGCCGAGGACGATCGTGAAGAACCGCTTCATCCTCTGCTCCCCTCCCTTTGTATGTATACACAAGTTGTTTGGTTCATTACTCCACTCATTCCAGCGTGTTGCCGCCATTGACCGAAATCTTCTGCCCGGTAATGAAAGCAGCTGCGTCCGAAGCCAGGAACGCTACGACGCGGGAAACCTCTTCGGGCAGGCCCATGCGGCCCATGGGGACGGCGCAGGCGTAGGCGCGTTTGTCGGCTTCGCTGTCGTTGGCGTGGCGCTCCGTGGGAATCCAGCCCGGGGCGACGAGGTTGACGGTGATGCCGGCGGGGGCGAGCTCGCGGGCCCAGGAGCGCGTCTGGCCCAGCTGAGCCGCCTTGGCCGCGATGTAGTTGGCAAAGCGCGGGTTGCCCATCTCGACCACCTCGCTGCCGATCTGGATAATGCGGCCAAAGCTGCGCGCGCGCATTCCGGGGAGGACCGCTTGCAGCACCAGCAGCGGCGACTTGACGAAAAACTCCATCTGGTCGAGGTATGCAGCCCAGGTCTGTTGTTCGATGGACAGCATCGGCTGTGGACCGGTGGCGTTGAGGACGGCAATGTCGATGGGGCCGAGGCTGGTTTCGACCTCGCGAACCAGGCGGGCAACGGCGGCCTGGTCGCGGACATCGGCGCGAAAAGGTTCGGCGATGTGGTTGCGCGCGCGCAGGGTTGCGCACAGTTCGGCTGCGCGATCGGCGTTGCTGAAGTAGTTGACGGCGACCCGATGGCCGGCCTCGGCAAGGGCCGTGGCCATGGCCGCTCCCAGGCCGCGTGAGGCTCCGGTGACGAGAGCTGTGCGAGTCATTCAAATAAGGATACGTCGAGCGCGAGGACGACTGCTGGACCGTCGAGCCGAATTTGCTAATCGCCCCACTGCGCGCCGGACTTCTTCTGCGCGAGGACCTCATAGCGCGAACCCGCCGGAGCGGCATGACTTCGATAAAGATTGACTGCGTCCGCGAGGAAGCTGCGCTGCAGCGACGCAGGCAGGGCTGTGTGCTCCGCAATGGACCGCGCCGGCTGGCGCAGGCGCGCGAGCGTAATGTGGGGATGATAAGCGCGCTCCTCCAGGGCGAAGCCGCAGCGCACCGTCCCCGCGGCGACCTGGGCCCGCAACTGCAGCAGCCTTTGCGTGGGTTCGACTTCGACGAAGAGTACACCCGCCCGGGAAAAGGAGCCGAGCCGGGTCAACTGAATCTGGAACGGCGTCCAATGCAGCTCATCCAGCTCGTATCGCAGCGCAGGGAGACGGTCTTCTTCGACTTCGCCGAGAAAGACGAGGGTGAGGTGCATGTTCTCCGCGGCCGTCCAGCTGGCGTTGGCGAACGCAAGCGTCCGCGCGTGGTGGGCAAGCGCGTGGGTCAGGTGATCCGGGATGGGCAAGCCGATGAACAGACGCATGCGGATAACTCGGTCATACATCACCTTGAGCTGTGATGCAAAACACAGTCATTCTTCCTTCCGCCTCTTACTCTGGTTGGCTTGGAATGGAAGTCCGATGGGAGTCGGAACGGCATCGTTGTGCCTGACTGACCCAGTCCCGCCGGCTGCCATCGCTGCATCGAGGACCATCATGGCGGAAAGCAACGACTCCTCGTCCCGGCCGGACCCATGCCCTTCGCTCCCTGCGGATAAGCCAGAGGAAGCTAAAGCCCCGGCTCGTTCCCCTAACTGGGATCCCGAGGACGACGAGGACATCGAGCGCTGCATTCAGGATGTGGACCCGTCGCGCGGCACCGTTGTCTCCCGCATTGGAGGATGCAACCTCGATTGTTGCCATTGCGCCATCCGGTGGTATGCCCGGCGCATTTTGCACCAGAAGGAAAACTGAAGGGGTCCCCGCGTAAGTGGCTGCGAGGAAAGGCCGTGAGGGGCTCGGTCTTGAGCTGTTTCCCCGCCGCGGGTTGCCTGCGATATCCTGTCGGACTATGAGTCGACTTGCCTTCGCCGCCGCCCTCGTTCTCGCCACCCTTCCACTCGCCGCCCAGACGCCTGCAGCCGGCACGCCAGCAGGCCCCGTGGTGGCGACCAAGACCGTGCCCCCCACTGGATTCGCCCAAACCATTGTCTTGTGGCCCGGCGGCGCACCGCTGGCGCAGGGGACCACCGAGGGCGACATTCCCAAGCTGTTCACCTATCCCGCCGCGGGACCCGGCCCGCATAGCGCCGTGGTCGTAATGCCCGGCGGCGGTTATACCCATGAGGTGATGGAGCAGGAGGGCGCGTGGGAGGCCAAGTGGCTGGTGGAGCACGGGGTGTCGGCATTCGTGCTGGAGTACCGGCTTTCTCCGGCGTATGTGTATCCGGCGCCGATGCTGGATGCGTCGCGGGCGATCCGTTATGTACGCTCGCATGCGGCAGAGTTGGGAGTGAAACCGGACGCGATCGGGGTGTGGGGATTCTCGGCAGGCGGGCATCTTTCGGGGTATATGGCGACGGTGCACAAGGCCGGCGACCCCAACGCGCAGGACCCGATCGACCGCGTATCGGACCGTCCGGACTTCGCGATTCTTTCGTATGCGCCGCTGTCTATGGATATCTATGAGCGTGCTGGCACGACGCCGCTGAAGACCCTGATCGGCGATCATCCCACGCAGGCAGCGATCAATGCGGTCGACCCCGTCCGGCATGTCTCGGCCGACACCAGCCCCTGCTTTATCTACTCGACCACCGGCGACAAGACGGTCGATTCGCGCAACGCCGACGAGTTTTACGAGGAGTTGAAGGCTGCGGGCATTCCGGTGGAGATGCATATCTTCGAATTGGGTCCGCACGGTACGCACATGGGCCTTGGCCTGGCACCAAACCTGAGGGAACTGACCGTGACGCCCACCCTCATTGCGAACTGGATGCAGTTGCATGGCTGGATGCCTGCGCAGACCGAGTAAAAAGGAAGTGCGATGCAACAGCAGTAGTGCACCCGCGAAGATGTTAATTCGATGAAAACCGCATGAATGGCTGGGTCTGGAAGAAATCCACAGAAATATAAGGATTTGCACTTGCATGCACAGGTTGGGCGCTCCTAATGTCCTTTGCAACTGATGACGAGCAGTTAGTCGGAGGTTGAGTTCGAAGGCGGGGCCGGAAGACCAGGTTGGAGGCGCAAGCCAAAAATATAAGGTCGGATGGCAGCCGGACGATCGGGTCGGAAGCGCAAGCGGAAGATTCGAACGGAAGGCAACCGGAAGGTGAAGCGAAGGCGCAAGCCGGAGAGACGCCGGACGGGAGAGCCGGAAGGTTGGTCGCCAGCGCAAGCTGGAGGCTGATTGGAAGGCAGCCGGAAGGTTAATCGGAGACGCAAGTCGAAGATTGGCCGGACGGTGGCGCCAGAGATGCGACGCCGAGGAGTCGGAAGTTGGGTCCGTCAGGCAGGGCTGGAAGGTTGATCGGCGGCGCAAGCAGCAGATCGGCTGGAAGGCAGCGCCGAAGGGATGCAGCTGAAGATGAATTGGAGGTTGAGTTCAAAGGCCAGGCTGACCGGCAGGTCGAAGACGCAAGTCGGAGATAGGCCGGAAAGCAGAGCCGGAGATGCAACAGCCGGTGTCGGACGTTTGATCCGTCAGGCAGGGCCGGAAGGTGGGTCGGTGGCGCAAGTCACCGGTTGGCCGGAGGGCAGCGCCGAAGGGATCAGCGGCTGATGAGAGTCGGAGGTTGGGTTCGAAGGCAGAACCTGAAGGTCGAACGAAGGCGCAAGCTGGAGAGCGGCTGGAAGGTTGAGCCGGAAGATTGATCGAAGGCGCAAGCTGGGGATCAGTTGGAGGGCAGGCTGGAGGATCGGCAGGCGGCGACGGTCGCGGGCCGATAGGAAGGCGGAGCCGGAAGGTTGAGCGGAGACGCAAGTCGAAGATCAACCGGAAGGCTGGGCCGGAAGGTTGGTAGCCAACGCAAGTTGGAGATTGACTGGAGGGCTGGTCAGCGGATCTGATGCCGACGAGGGTCGGAGGTTGAGTTGGAAGGCAGAGCCGGAAGATGGGTCGAAGGCGCAAGCTGGAGGCCAATCCGGAAGGCGAGGCCGAAAGGTAGATCGCCGGTGCAAATCGGGGGTTAGCCCAACGGTAGCCGGAAGACGCAACAGTCGAGCCGGAACTGCGAGCTCCTCAAGAATGAAACGCCAGAGATCCCACGGTCTCTGGCGTTTTCGTTTTCGCAGCTGATTATTTGACCGGCTCTTGCACCGGTCCGATGCGGTGACTGTCGAGCGCGAAGTCATCGTAGTAGAGGTCGAAGGGCACCGGCGCCGCGCCACGCAGGCGAAAACCCAGCGTGATGTCAGTAAAGCCGCCTACGAGATCGGTGGACTGGCCGGGAGTTTTGTAGCTGAACGGCGTGTCGATCACCTTTTGGCCGTCGACCCAGATTGTGGCCTGATCCGGCTGATCGTTGAACTCCCACTCCAGCAGAAACCAGCGGTCCACGGGAACCTGTCCGGCGGCGTGCCAATCCTCATTGGCGTCGGCGCGATCGATGAAGGTGACCTGAAAGTTGCCATTCGAGGTCGCAACCTCCTGGTACTTGCTCGCGGGAAATCCGGTGGTTCCGGCGGTAAAGAAGATGGTGTGGCGCGCGGGCACGCCGGGCGTGATGTAGACGTAGGCGCGGCCGAAGAGATGGTGACGCAGCGGCTCCGGAAGATTCTTCGCAAACAGCAAAGCCAGCGTGCGCTGCGCTGGCGTTGGGCAGCGCACCAACAACGCGTACTTTCCGTGCGCGACCTTGTCCTGCTGAACCGTAATGATGTTGTCGCCGGTAATCTGCTGCGTCCAGACGTTGGGATCGAGTTTGCCGGACTCGAAGTCTTCGGAGAAGAGCAGTTTGGGCTGGGATTTTGGCTGCTGCGCGGCAGGCGCAAAGAACGAAGCGGGCGCGAGGATGAGGCCGAACAGAAGGGTCGTGAACAGCGGTTGGCGCATGCGGGAAAGGATACGCCAGCGCGGGCGTTGCTGGCACCCCGTTCCGAGTACCCCTCCCCCCCGGGGGGGGGGTGGGGGTGGGTGTAGGTAAGAGGTTCAGATTCAGCTATATAGCGTTTTGACTGCCCGCAAAAATAAGATAACAAACGACTTACAGCAAATATTTGCAAACAAAAGGGATAATGCAGGTAAGCCCCGGCTTTGCAGCCAGGGCTTCCGCACGCTTTTCTTTTGCCGCTTTAACAATTATAGCAATTCGGGTGCGGAGTTAGGTTGCGTCTCGTCGTTTCGTTTCAGCAGGTTAGAAGGATTTGGTTGACACGGGTTCAGCGGGCTGCGGACTTGCGGGGACGGCCGCCGCGGGCCCCGTTGGCTCGGGCGGCGGTGCGCTTGGCGAGCGAGCGGGCTTTGCCTCCCTGCGCGCCGAGGCGGGCACCCGGCGGGCGTTGCTGGCGCGCTGGCACCTACTCCGGAACCATCCCGATGGTGGCGAGCCAGGTATCGACCAGCTGCGGCCATTTGGAGACGGGCAGACTGGTGGGGCGCAGACCGAAAGCGTGGCCGCCCTGCGCGTAGAGGTGCATCTCCACGGGGACGCCGGCGTTCTTCAGCGCGATGTAGTAGACCAGCGACTGGTTGACGCCGTCGACGTGGTCGTCCTCGTTCTGGAGGATGAAGGTGGGCGGCGCCTGCGCGGTGAGGTGGGCGCGAATGTCAGGGTTCAGCTTGGGCTGCGCCAGTTCTTTATCGCCGAAGGAGAGATGGCCGGGATAGATCGCGATGGCGAAGTCGGGCCGGCAGGAGAGTTTGTCGGCAGCATCGACGGGCCTGTAGATGCGGGTAGTATGCACGCTGGTGGCGGCGACCAGATGTCCGCCGGCGGAGAAGCCGAGCACGCCGATCTTGTGCGGGTCGATGTGCCACTCGGCGGCGTGATAGCGGACCAGCCCGATGGTGCGCTGCGCGTCTTCGAGCGCCATGGGCGATTCGGGATAGGCACCCCAGTACTGGGTCACGTGCGGGGCGGGCACGCGATACTTCAGCAGCACACAGGTGATGCCGCGCGGCACCAGCCAGTCGCAGACCTCGGTGCCTTCGAGGTCGATGGCGAGAATCTCATAGCCTCCGCCGGGAAAGACGACGACCGCGGCGCCGGTGTTCTTGCCGGTGGGCGAATAGACCGTCATGGTGGGGCGCGAGACGTTGTAGATCGCGGTGGCGGGCTTGCCGGCAATGAAATGCTTCGGGTCGGGGTCGGTCTCGGCCCTCTCGGGGCCCTTGGCGGTGCGCGCGTCCGGCGGCGTGGCGGGCCAGATGGGGATCTGCGTATGCCCCGGCGAGGGCTGCCAGACGGTCTGCTGGGCGGGGAGAGCGATAGCGAAGAGGCAGAGCGCGAGAAGCAGAGGTCTCATCGGGGATTCCGGAAGGCTACCAGATGACTTTGACGGGATAGTGGGAAAACTTCTCGTCGTTGGTGAGGACGGGGAGCGATTCGGTGATGGCCTGGGCGATGAGGAGGCGGTCGAAGGGGTCGCTGTGGTGGGCGGGGAGGGTTTCGAGCGCGAGGATGTGATCGTAGCGGATGGCCAGGAGTTGCATGCTGTAGTTCTCCATCTCGGCGCGGAGATAGGCAACGGAGGAGCCTATGGCATTGAGCTTTCCCGTCTTCATCTTGATGGCGACTTCCCAGAGGGAGACGAGGGAGAAGTAGAGTTCGTGCTCGTCGGATTTGAGGATCTGCTTGGCGAGGCGGGAGCTTCGGTGGTCGCTGAGGAGGTCCCAGAGGAAGGTGTGGGTGTCGACCAGCAGCTTCATGCGGACTTCTTCTTGCGCGCCGAGGCCGGGCGGGGCTCGAAGGTGAACAGCGGATCGTCAGGGTCGCCTTCGAAGAGCTTCTGGATTGCGAGGTCGGTTTCGGGCGAGAACGCGTCGTCTGCCATCCAGAGCTTGCCGATGCCGGAGCCGCGCAGGTGCTTGCGCGACTTGCGGACGGGTGGGGTGACGAGCACCAGTTTGACGGCGGGCTTGCCGTTGCGCGCGATGATGACCTCTTCCCCGCTCTCGGCCGCGGCGATGAGTTTCGAGAGATTGGTCTTGGCGCGATGGATGTTGACTTCCATGGATTGATATTAGCTAATTCAGTTAGCTAAGGCAAGGATCACGAGCCATTGGCTGCTGCGCTTGGAAAAGGTGTCAAAAGCGTTTCGTCCGTAATGACAAATGGTGGGGTTGGCTAAACAAGAAAGGCGGACTCCGAAGAGTCCACCTTTTGGTTTTATTTGGAAGGGGCCGTTTGGGCGGCACGGCTGAAGCCGTGCCCTTCCCGTTCGTGCCCCCCCGAGTTTGGTGGCTGCTTATTCCGCGGCCAGTTCTTCCTGTTCGCCTTCCATGCGCATGAGTTCGAGTTCGCGCTCTTCGGCTTCGATGGCTGCGGTGACTTCCTGCTGGACCTGAGCGGCTACCTCTTCCAGCTCCGGAGAGAGCTGGACGTTGCGGTAGTACTCCATGCCGGTACCGGCGGGAATGAGGCGGCCGACGATGACGTTTTCCTTGAGGCCGCGCAGCGTGTCGATGGAGCCGTTGATGCTGGCTTCGGTGAGCACGCGGGTGGTCTCCTGGAAGCTCGCCGCCGAGATGAAGCTGTCGGTGGAGAGCGACGCCTTGGTGATGCCGAGCAGGAGCGAGCGTCCGATTGCGGGACGGCCACCGGCCATGAGGACCTTCTGGTTCTCCTCGTTGAAGCGGAAGCGGTCGGTCTGCTGCTCGAGCAGGAAGGCGGAATCGCCGACCTCCTCGATCTTGACCCAGCGCAGCATCTGGCGAACGATGGTCTCGATGTGCTTGTCGGAGATGGCGACACCCTGGAGGCGGTAGACCTCCTGGATTTCGTTGACGAGGTACATCTGCAGCGCGCGCTCGCCGAGGACTTCCAGGATGTCGTGCGGGTTGCGGGGGCCGTCGATGAGGGCATCGCCGGCGCGCAGGCGCTCGCCTTCCTGGACGTTGACGTAGACACCGCGCGGCACGCTGTACTCCTCTTCCTGGCCGTTGTCGGCGGTGACGTAGACCTTGCGCTGGCCCTTGCTGACCTCGCCGAAGCGAACGACGCCGTCGATCTTGCTGATGATTGCCGGGTCGCGGGGCTTGCGGGCCTCGAACAGCTCGACCACGCGAGGCAGACCGCCGGTGATGTCCTTGGTGCGGGTGGTTTCGCGGGGGATCTTGGCCAGAATGTCGCCGGGGAAGACCTCGTCGCCGTCGGCGACCATGAGGTGGGCGCGCGAAGGCATGAGGTAGCGCTTGTTGCCGGACGCCGCCTTGATCAGGATGGCAGGCTGGCGCTTCTCGTCGGAGGAGTCGGAGACGACGAGGCGGGAGAGCCCGGTGACTTCGTCGACTTCTTCGTTGAGGGTGACGCCTTCCTGCAGGTCCTTGAACTGGACGGTGCCGGCGATTTCGGTGAGCAGCGAGAAGGTGTAGGGATCCCACTCGCCGAGGGTGCTGCCCTGGGTGACCTTGGCGCCCTCCTCGACCTTGAGCTTGGCGCCGTAGACGATGGCGTAGCGCTCTTTCTCGCGGCCCTTGTCGTCGACCACGGCGATGGAGCCGTTGCGGTTCATCGCGACCAGGCCGCCATCCTTCGAGCGAACGGTGACGAGGTTGATGAAGCGCACGGTGCCGGCGTTCTTGGCCTCGAGGTGGGAGGCGTCGGAGACGCGCGATGCGGTGCCGCCGATGTGGAAGGTACGCATGGTGAGCTGGGTGCCGGGCTCGCCGATGGACTGCGCCGCGATGACGCCGACGGCTTCGCCCATCTCCACCATCTTGCCGGAGCCGAGGTTACGGCCGTAGCAGAGGATGCAGACGCCGCGCTTGGACTCGCAGGTGAGCACGGAGCGGATCTTGACGCGCTCGATGCCCGCAGCCTGGACGGCCGAGGCGAGGTTCTCGTCGATCTCCTGGTTGATCTCGACGATGGTCTTGCCCTCGTAGTCCTTGAGCTTCTCCAGCGAGACGCGGCCGATGATGCGGTCGCGCAGCGGCTCGATGGTCTCGCCGGCCTCGATGATCGGGGTGACGTAGATGCCTTCGACGGTGCCGCAGTCGTGCTGGGAGATGATGACATCCTGCGCCACGTCCACCAGACGACGGGTGAGGTAGCCGGAGTCGGCGGTCTTGAGCGCGGTGTCGGCGAGACCCTTGCGCGCGCCGTGCGTGGAGATGAAGTACTGCAGCACGGTGAGGCCTTCACGGAAGTTGGCCGTGATGGGAGTCTCGATGATTTCGCCCGAGGGCTTGGCCATCAGTCCGCGCATGCCGGAGAGCTGGCGGATCTGCTGCTTGGAACCGCGGGCGCCGGAATCGGCCATGATGTAGATGGGGTTCATGGCTCCTTCCTTGTCGGCGCGCTTCATGTTGTTGAACATCTCGTCGGCGACGCGCTCGGTGACGCCGGACCACATCTGGATGACCTTGTTGGAACGCTCGCCGTTGGTGATGGCGCCGTCGAGGTACTGCTGCTGCAAGGCCAGCACCTGCTTTTCGGCATCGCCCACGACGGTGTACTTGGAGTCGGGGATGACCATGTCGTCGAGGCCGACGGAGAGGCCGGACCGGGTGGCGTAACGGAAGCCGAGGTCCTTGATCCGGTCGAGCGTCTTGACCGTGGTCTCGAGTCCGAGGTTGAGGTAGCAGTAATTGACCAGCTGGCCGATTCCCTTCTTCTTGAGCAGGCCGTTGACGTACGGCATGCCTTCGGGGAGAGCGTCGTTGAAGATGGCGCGGCCGACGGTGGTGTTGATGTACTGCTTGTTGAACTCGACCGCTTCGGTGTGGGTGATGTCCTGGTCGTCGTAGGCGGTGGTCATGTCCAGCACCTGGCCGGTGTAGCGCAGGCGGATGGGCGTGAGCGTCTCCACCTGCTTGGCCTCGAGCGCCATGTACACCTCTTCGATGTTGGCGAAGACGCGGCCCTCGCCCTTGGCGTTGACCTTGGCCTTGGTGAGGTAGTAGAGGCCGAGCACCATGTCCTGGGTAGGCACGGTGATGGGCTGGCCGCTGGCCGGCGAGAGAATGTTGTGCGAAGCGAGCATCAGCACCGAAGCCTCGATCTGCGCTTCGGGCGAGAGCGGGATGTGCACGGCCATCTGGTCGCCGTCGAAGTCGGCGTTGAAGGCGGTGCAGACCAGCGGGTGGATCTTGATGGCCTTGCCTTCGACCAGCACCGGCTCAAACGCCTGAATGCCGAGGCGGTGGAGGGTCGGGGCGCGGTTCAACAGGATGGGATGGTCCTTGATGACCTCCTCGAGGATGTCCCATACGATGGATTCCTGCATCTCCACCATTTCCTTGGCCTGCTTGATGGTGGTGCAGTGGCCGGTCTGCTCCAGGCGGTGGTAAATGAAGGGCTTGAACAGCTCGAGCGCCATCTTCTTGGGCAGGCCGCACTGGTGCAGCTTCAGCTCGGGGCCGACCACGATGACGGAACGGCCGGAGTAATCCACGCGCTTGCCGAGCAGGTTCTGGCGGAAGCGGCCCTGCTTGCCCTTGAGGGTGTCGGAGAGCGACTTGAGCGGACGGTTGTTGGCTCCGCGCAGCACGCGGCCGCGGCGGCCATTGTCGAACAGCGCGTCGACGGCCTCCTGCAGCATGCGCTTCTCGTTGCGGACGATGACTTCGGGCGCGTGCAGGTCCATCAGCTTCTTCAACCGGTTGTTGCGGTTGATGACGCGGCGGTAGAGGTCGTTGAGGTCGGACGTGGCAAAGCGGCCGCCATCCAGCGGCACCAACGGGCGCAACTCGGGCGGGATGACCGGGATGACGTCGAGGATCATCCACTGCGGCTTGTTGTCGGACTTGCGGAAGGCCTCGACGATCTTGAGCCGCTTGGAGTACTTGAGCTTCTTCTGCAGCGAGGTCTCGTTCTTCATGCGGTCGCGCAGCTCGATGGAGAGCTCGGTGACGTCGACCCGCTTGAGCAGTTCCTTGATGGCCTCGGCGCCCATCATGGCCTTGAAGCCGGTGGGGCGGTACTGCTGGTCGAGCTCGCGGAAGCGGGTCTCGTCCTTGATGACCTCGCGCTCCTTCACGGGCGCGTCGCCGGCGTCGACCACAACGTAGGACTCGAAGTAGAGGACGGCTTCGAGTTCGCGCAGGCTGATGTCGAGCAGGTGGCCGATGCGCGAAGGCAGGCCCTTGAAGAACCAGACGTGGGAGCAAGGCGAGGCGAGTTCAATGTGGCCCAGGCGCTCGCGGCGGACCTTCGAGAGGGTGACTTCGACGCCGCACTTATCGCAGATGACGCCGCGGTGCTTCATGCGCTTGTACTTGCCGCAGAGGCACTCCCAATCGGTGATGGGGCCAAAGATGCGCGCGCAGAACAGGCCGTCGCGCTCCGGCTTGAAGGTGCGGTAGTTGATGGTCTCGGGCTTGGTGACCTCGCCATGCGACCAGGAGCGGATTTTCTCCGGGCGAGGCGAGCTGGATCTTGATGGCGTCGAAGTCGATGATGGGACCGAGGAGTTCGAAGGGGCTGGAGCGGAACATAGTTTACGTCTCC
>CAWBFL010000108.1:0-18864 GCA_963787905.1 uncultured Acidobacteriaceae bacterium
GCATCGACTACGTTCTGGACAATGTTGCCCTTGGGGTCGAGCTCGATGTTGGCCTGCGCGATGGTGTGGCGATCCTCTTCCCACGCGGAGAGGTAGAAGCTGAAGGGCTCCAGCTCCATGGTGCGCTTCTTGTCCTTCTTCAACTGCGCGTTCAGCTTGCCGCCTCGGTGATCTCGAGGTGATCGCCCTGGCGCAGACCGGACTCGCCGGCGTTGGCAACGGCGACGAAGTCCAGCACCTTGCCGTCCTTGACGCGGCGGTAGGGCGACTCGATGAAGCCATACTCGTTGATGCGCGCGAAACACGAGAGCGACGAGATCAGGCCGATGTTCGGGCCTTCCGGCGTCTCAATCGGGCAGATGCGGCCGTAGTGGGTGGGATGCACGTCGCGGACTTCAAAGCCTGCGCGCTCGCGCGACAGACCGCCGGGTCCAAGGGCCGACAGGCGGCGCTTGTGGGTGATCTCGGAGAGCGGGTTGGTCTGATCCATGAACTGCGACAGCTGCGACGAGCCGAAGAACTCGCGGATGGCGGCCATCACCGGCTTGGCGTTGATGAGGTCGTGCGGCATGGCCGTCGACATCTCCTGGTAGACCGACATCTTCTCCTTGATGGCGCGTTCCATGCGCACCAGGCCGATGCGGAACTGGTTCTCCATCAGCTCGCCGACGGCGCGGACGCGGCGGTTGCCGAGATGATCGATGTCGTCGACGTTGCCGATATTCTTGCGCAGCTTGAGGAGATAGCGGATGGTCCCGTAGAAGTCCTCGGGCGTCAGGGTGCGCTTATCCAAGCCCGTGGCGTCCTGGTTCTCGTACAGCTTGATATTGAACTTCAGGCGGCCGACGCGCGAGAAGTCATACTTGCGCGGATCGAAGAACATGCCTTCGAAGAGCGCCGAGGCGGTGTCGAGCGTCGGCGGGTCGCCGGGACGCAGCTTGCGGTAGATCTCGATCAGCGCTTCCTCGGGCTTGCGCACGGAGTCGCGGCGGAGGGTATTGGTGATGATGTTGCCCACGTCGTCGCGCTCGGGGAAGAAGACCTCGATCGAGGTGACGCCGGACTGGAGGACCTTGTGCAGCTTGTCGGCGGTGAGTTCCTGGTTGGCCTCGTAGAGCAGTTCGCCGGTGGTGAGGTCGACCACATCGGAGGCAGTCATGGCGCCGTCGAACTCAGAGGTCTCAACTTCGACCGACTCGATCTTGTGCTGGCGCAGCAGCTTCAGGGTGTGGGGCGAGATTTTGCGCGTGGCCGGGGCGAGCTCCTCCTTACCGGCGCTGACGGCGTGGGCCGGACGCGTGCCCTGCAGATTGGTGGGCTGGCCTTCCGGAGCGACCTTCCAGCTCAGCTTGCCGTCGGCAATGGCGATGGTGTCGACGGTGTAGAAGGTCTTGAGGATCTCCTCGTCGGTGCGCAGGCCCAGCGCACGCAGGAAGATGGTGCCCAGGAACTTGCGCTTGCGGTCGATGCGGACGTAGAGGGTGTTCTTCTGGTCGTACTCGAACTCCACCCAGCTGCCGCGGTACGGAATGATCTTGCCGAGGAAGTAGGTGCGGTTGTTCGCCGTCTCAAAGAAGACGCCGGGCGAGCGGTGAAGCTGCGACACGATGACACGCTCGGTCCCGTTGACGATGAAGGTGCCGTTCTGGCTCATCAGCGGGATGTCGCCGAAGAAGACTTCCTGCTCCTTCATGTCGCGCAGGCTCTTCACGCCGGTCTCGGGGTCCTTGTCGTAGATCTTCAGGCGGATGGTGACCTTCAGCGGGGCGGAGTAGGTCATGCCGCGCTCCTCGCACTCAGCCTGGTCATACTTCAGCTGCAGGCCGACCGGGTCGCCGCACTTGGTGCAAAAGTCGGGGGTGTTCTTGTTATAGGTGCCGCAGAAGCTGCACAGCACGTCGCCCGGGTGGAAGGGGTCGGTGATGACCATGTGGCCGCAATTGGAGCAGGCGGTGCGCAGATGGTTGAGCCCCTTAAGGTAGCCGCACTTGCACTCCCAGTTGCCGATGGAGAAGTCGACGAACTCGAGCTCCGAGACGTTGCGGAAATCGGTGATGGGGAAGACCGAGGTGAAGACCGACTGGAGGCCGTTATCCTCGCGCTCCTGGGGCAGCTTGTCCATCTGCAGGAAGCGTTCGTAGCTGCGCCGCTGAACTTCGATGAGATTGGGGATTTGGATGGAGGTGGGAATCTTGGAAAAATCGAGGCGGGTGCGGATCGCGCGCATTTCACTGGGCATGCTGTGGTTCTCCTAAGCTTCTCGGCAACTGCTGATACTGCTGTGTTCGAGGTCTTCGCTGGGTGCCTGCCGGCGGACCGCTTGGCGAAGAGGGAGAGCTGCACGAGCAACTCTCCGGGTTTGCTACGGATTGCGCTTGGTGAGCCTCACCGCCCTCGATGCGGTCTGGCGTTTGCGCCGAATACTGATTTTGCCTTCAACAACCGGGGCGAAATATTTAACTTCCGCCGGACTGCGGGAACTGCTATAAAGTGCGCGTAGCGATGCTTTCGAGCGCTACCGGGTGGGGCGAGGGCAGGTGCGTGCAGCCACGCAGAAATGCGCCCGCAGGGACAGCATCTCCCGTGAGCGCAAAGACCGACTTGTGCACTGTTTCTCTATCTGAATGGATGCCTGCCACCCTTTGAAGCTCGCCTAGCTTCAAGGTTTTGCTGCCGCTACTGTTCCTGTGTCACCATACGTGTCCGCCGCCAGAACGCATGATGGCCGGCCCCGTAACCCGCACACGCGGGATGGACCGGAAGATTGCCGTGGGTACCAACGAAATTCTAGAGTGTCCGGAAGCGCTGTCTGCCTACCAGCACACCAAGGCAGAGGCGGTTCTCCAACGACAAGGATACTGTGTTCCTTTATTTAAACGCAAAGCGGGGGTCTTCCGGGCGACACAAGCGCCGGAGCCGAAGCTCCGGCCTGCCCGGAAGATCCCTCTTTGCAGAGAGTTACTTGATTTCGACAGTCGCGACGCCTTCGAACTTCTTGGCGATGGCGGCCGCGTCTTCCTTGGAGACGTTCTCCTTCAAAGGCTTGGGCGCGCCATCGACCAGGTCCTTGGCTTCCTTCAAGCCCAGGTTGGTGACTTCGCGAACGGCCTTGATGGTGGAGATCTTGTTCGCGCCGGCATCCTTCAGGATGACGGTGAACTCGGTCTTCTCCTCGGCCGGAGCGGCTGCTGCTGCGCCGCCGCCGGCTGCCGGGGCTGCTGCGACGGCTGCCGCCGCCGAGACGCCGAGGCGGGCCTCAAGCTTCTTGACCAGCTCGGATGCCTCAAGCAGGCTCAGGCTGACGATCTGATCTTCCAACTGTTGAATATCTGCCATTTTATTTCTCCTAAAAGTCGATTCAGAACTCGTGGTACGCGATGCTGATTTGCGTCTCCGAAGCTGATGCGCGGCTTCGGTTGCTTCATTCCCGCCAGGTTTCCGTTGCGCCCAGACAAGCGCACCTGAGAGAAGAAGCGAAACTCGTTATGCGCCTTCCGCCGGATCGGTGGTGGCCGCTTCGCCCGCCTGCGGATGCGGTTGCATTCTCCGGCTGCGCTGCACCCGAAGCTTGATCCCCAGCGGCCGCCTCTTCAATGTGAGCGGCTTCCACTTCGGCAGCTTCAGCGACCGGAGCCGGGGCTTCAGCGACCGGAGCGGCAGGCGCCTCCGCAGCGGGTGCGGCTGCAGGTCCAGCGAACTTGCCCTTTTCGACGCCCTGGTTGATGACCACCGCGAGATCGCGGCCGGTGGCGTTGATCACCGTGGCCAGGCGCTGCGCGGGCGACTGAATCAGGAAGAGAAGCTTCGAGAAGAGCTCTTCCTTGCCCGGCATCGTGGCAAGGGCCCTGATCTCGTCAACTGTGATGACCCTGCCGTCGACGATGCCCAGCTTGAAGGTGAACTCCGCGTTGTCCTTCACCCAGGTCGAAAGCGCCTTGGCCAGCGCGACCGGATCGCCGGAGGTGTAAGCCACCGACGAGACGCCCTTGAGCCCCTGCAGCGCGGCCTCGATCTTGGTGCCCTGCGCAGCGCGCGCGGCCAGCTTGTTCTTGACCACGTGATAGCTGCCGCCGGCCCCGCGGATGGTCTTGCGCAGGTCGAAATCCTTCGACGCGGTGAGCGCCGAGAAGGTGCCGATGATGGCGGAGGTCGAGGTTTCCAGCTCTTTCGCGAGCTCGGCAACCTTCTCCGTCTTCTTTGCTTTGGTCAGTGCCATTTTCTTAGCCTCTAGCTATTAGCTCCTAGCCTCTAGCTCTATCTGTGTCGCTCCAATCCTTCTCGACTGGAGCGGAAATCCCATTCGCCGGGGTCTTAGCTAGTAGCTAGGAGCTAGTAGCTAGCGGCTGCTTCTTAAGCCTTGCCTGCGGCTTCCATTACGGTCGCGTCCAGCTGGATGCCAGGGCCCATGGTGGAGCTGATGGTGATGCCCTTGACATACTTGCCCTTGGCGGCGGACGGCTTGGCCTTCAGCACCGAGGTGATGACGGTCATGGCGTTGTCAACCAGCTTTTGCGGCTCGAAGGAGAGCTTGCCCACGGGAACGTGGACCAGCGCAGTCTTGTCGGTGCGGAACTCGACCTTGCCGGCCTTGATCTCGCGGATGGCGCCAACCACATCGGTGGTGACGGTGCCGGTCTTGGGGTTGGGCATCAGGCCCTTGGGGCCCAGCACCTTGCCCAGGCGGCCGACCGACTTCATCATGTCGGGGGTCGCGATCAGCGCGTCGAAGGCGGTCCAGCCTTCTTTCTGGATCTTCTCGACCAGGTCTTCGCCGCCGGAGAACTCAGCCCCGGCTGCCTTGGCATCGGCGATCTTGTCGCCCGAGGTGATGACGGCGACGATTTTGGTCTTGCCCAGGCCGTGGGGCAGAACAACAGTGCCGCGGACCATCTGGTCGGCGTGCTTGGGGTCGACGCCCAGACGCAGAGTCAGATCGACGGTCTCGTCGAACTTGGCATACTTGGCCTTCTTGAGCAGGGGGACCGCGTCGGTCAGGGTGTAGGGGCGGTGCTCAACGAGCGCGCGCGCCTTCTGCAGATTCTTGGAGAGCTTTCTTGCCATTTTTCCTCGTCTCCCACCGCTCGAACCAAGCAGCGACTGTTGCGCGCTGAACTCATCCGGAATTGCTTGTCATTCAGAATCAACTGCTGGCTGGATGAGCCGTTCGGCCGTGGTACCTGTGACTAGGCCACCGCCTGAGGCAGAGGCACTCTTGTGAGTATGCCGGAAAATGGGAATTTCGTCAATTGTTCGTTGAGAAGCACGATGATTCCGGCGTTCGGGCTGCTCAACGAGATTGTTCGGCAGTCAGCTTGATGCAGAGCGCGCCGCTGGGTTCGCGCTCAATGTGGAGCATTGGGTTCTCTTCGCAGATGCGCTGAAGCCGCTCGTCGCCGATCGGCGTGTCCTGCCGGAGCCGCAGAGGAAAATGCTGCTCGTCAACGATCAGATTCATGGAACAAGGCTACTCCGCGCGCAACTGGAAATAGATGACGGATTCGGTAGATGAATTGACTGCGGTTCCATTTTGGAATGGGGCCAGCCGAAGCAGATTTCTCTGCGGCGCCGAATAACAAACAAGGAGCGAGCGAGGGCGAAATGCGGGGATTCTTCCCCTTCGGCTTCGCTCAGGGCCAGAATGACAAGCCCCAGGGGCAGCGACAGATCATGGGGGTGAGCTATCCTCGGGTTGGGCTTTTTCGGCGCTGGCGGTTGGAGGGATTCTGCATGTGGCAAGTAGCGACGTTGAACGAAGCGTTCCTGAAGATCAGTGCGCGCGGCGACCAGGTGGTGTGGCGCTGGCAGGATAAAGACGGGACCTGGAAGCCGATCGCGTCGGCCGGCGTGTATGGGCGGGTGCGGGCGCTGGCCGCGGCGCTGGCCGGCTGGGGCGTTGGCAAGGGCGACCGGGTGGCGCTGCTGAGCGAAAACCGCTGGGAGTGGCCGGTAACCGACTTCGCCGTGCTGGCGCTGGGCGCGGTGGATGTGCCGCTCTACCTGACGCTGACGGCCGAGCAGGTGGGCTACATGCTGCGCGACTCGGGCGCGAAGGTAGCTGTCGTCTCCAACCGCGAGCAGTACGACAAGCTGGTAGCAGCCGGCGAGTTGCCGGCGCTGGAGCACGTGGTGGTGATGGAAGCCGGGGAATTTCCCGGCGCGCACAGCTTCAGCACGCTGATGGAGACGGCGGCCGACCTGCGCGAGCGGGATGCGGCCTTCGACGCAAAAGTCAAATCGATCAAACCCGAGGACCTGGCAACCATCATCTACACCTCGGGGACGACCGGCGAACCCAAGGGCGTGATGCTGACGCACGGCAACCTGGCCAGCAACATTTCGATCACAACCAAGCCCTTCGGCTTCAGCGCGAAGGACACCTGCATCTCGTTTCTGCCACTGTCGCACGTGACGGCGCGGCACCTGGATTACGCCCTGATGTGCGATGAGGTGGTGCTGGCCTATTGCCCGAAGTTCGACCAGATCCGCGAGGCGATGCAGGCGGTGAAGCCAACCCTGTTTGTAGCCGTGCCGCGGGTCTACGAGAAGATTCGCCAGGGCGTGGAGGGCAAGTCGCACGGAGTGAAGAAGCGAATTCTGAACTGGGCGCTGAGCGTGGGCAAAGCGCACCGGCAGGAGACGCTCGCCGGCAGGCAACCGGGCGGATTGAGCTGGGCGCTGGCGGACAAGCTGGTGTTTGGGAAGATTCGCGAGGCCTTTGGCGGACGGGTCTGGCTCTTCGTCTCGGGTGGCGCGCCGCTGGGGATGGATACGGCAGGATGGTTCGCGGATGTGGGGATAAGGATTCTGGAGGGATACGGGCTGACCGAGACGTCGCCGGTGATTGGGCTGAATACTCCGCAGCAGTACCGGATCGGCACGGTCGGGCCGGTGCTGGCGAACGTCGAAGTGCGCTTCGCCGCGGATGGCGAACTGGAGGTGCGCGGGCCGTCGGTATTCCCCGGCTACTGGAATAAGCCCAAGGAGACGGCGGAATCGTTTACGCCGGATGGTTGGTTGAAGACCGGCGACATCGGGCACATGGACGCGGACGGGTTCCTGTCGATTACGGACCGCAAGAAGGAGTTGCTGAAGACCAGCGGCGGCAAGCTGATTGCCCCGCAGCCGATCGAGAACAAGCTGAAGGCGCACACGCTGGTTGGCAATGCCGCGCTGGTAGGCGACAAGCATAAGTTCGCATGCGTGCTGATCTCGCCGAACTTCGCGATCCTGGAGAGCTGGGCGAAGGTGAAGGGCGTTGCCTACACCGACCGCAGCAATTTGGTGAAGCAGGAGCGCGTGGTCGCACGCTATCAGCGCATTGTGAACGAGGTGAATGCGACGCTGGCGCCGTATGAGACTATCAAGCGGATCGCGCTGGTGCCGGATGAATGGTCGGTGGAGACCGAAGAGCTGACGCCGAGCATGAAGCTGAAACGGCGGGTGGTGGAGAAGAAGTACGCAACGGAGCTGGCGGAGTTTTATCAGGACGAAGCCACCGCGGCGAGATAATGGTGGAAAGAGCACGGTAAGGATTCGGCATGGGATTGCTGCAGCACTCGGCGAAGTTGGGGCGGAAGTATGTCAATCCCGTCCCGACGGTGGTGGGCGGGCCGGGAATGATCTTCAGGGTGCTGGCGAAGATGCTGGCCAACCGCAAGGTGCGGGTGCCGCGGCGCCGGTTGGGGCCCTTCCGCACCGACACCCGCCTTTACCAGACGGCGCCGGCGAGCGGGCTGCGCATCACCTGGATCGGCCACTCCTCGTCGCTGCTGGAAATCGACGGCATGCGCGTGCTGCTGGACCCGGTGTGGGACAAGCGGGCGTCGCCGCTGCAGTGGGCGGGACCATTGCGTTTCTTCCCGCCCACGCTGCGGCTGGAAGAACTGCCGCGGCTGGATCTGGTGCTCATCTCGCATGACCACTACGACCACCTGAGCGAAGCAACGGTGCGGCGGCTGGTCGAGTTGCAGCCGGAGTTGCGCTGGGTGACGTCGCTGGGCGTGGGCGCGATTCTTGAGCGCTTTGGCGTGCCGGCAGAACGAATTACCGAACTGGACTGGACCGGCGAAGTGCAGGTTGCCGGAAAAGACGGTGCAGCGTGCCATATCACTTCCCTGCCCTCCCGGCATTTTTCCGGGCGCAGCGCGTTCAATCGCTTCGAGACGCTGTGGGCGTCATTTGTGCTGCGTGGTGCGTCGGCCGAGGCGGGCAGCCGGCGATCCGATCACCGCGGCCACGTGGTCTACTACGGCGCGGATTCGGGATGGTGGGAGGGCTTTGCCGAAATCGGCGCGGCGTATGGGCCATTCGACCTGACCATGCTGGAGGTTGGGGCCTACGACGACCTCTGGCGGCAGATTCATCTGGGCCCGGATGCAGCGGCACGAGCTTTTCGCGCGCTGGGCGGGACCGGGCTGCTGATGCCGATTCACTGGGGGCTGTTTAACCTGGCGCTGCACGCGTGGCAGCAGCCGATCGAGCGTCTGCTGGAACTGGCCGAGCCCGAGGGCCTGAAGCTATGGGCACCGGAGCCGGGCGTACCCACCGAGGTGGTGCGCGGGATCGAAGTACGCTCCGATTGGTGGCGCTAGACCGCTGCTACCTGGCCGCCGAAGCAGGCGCGAGTGCGGCCTGGCCCAGCAGGTAACGGTTAACATAGGCCACCAGTTGGTCGCGGTGGGTGGCGCGGTACTTCGGGTAGTCGTGGCGAAGTCCCATATCGTATGCGTTCAGCAGGATCATGCACTCCAGCATGTTGTCCTTCTGTAACTGCAACAGGAGCTTGAGGCCGGGGTCCAGCTTCTCCTGGGTCACCGTACCGGCGGCAAGTTTGGCCTTTACGTCTGCCAGTAACGCAGTCAAAGCGTCCATCTCTTCAGCGAGAGTGTGGATGTAGCCATTGGGGGATAAGGTCCCGTCAGCCATGGTGCCGCCGCCAGGAGGCAGGTTTTGGATCACGTTGGTGGCGCCATGGGCCACGCGAACGTGCTGGTAGACCAGCCAGGAAGCGCGTCCGTCGCCGGTCTCGGGCATAACGTGCGGATCGAAGTCGAGTTTGCCATTAAGCAGGTAGAACTGCGGGCGGCGCATCTGCGGAACCGTGAGCTGAGTTTTGTTGACGCTGGCCCATTGGTAAAGCTCGGCCCAGGTCCCGATGCTGTACGGTTCGGCGACATACGCCTGGATCACTTTGTCCCTGGCCCCGGCGACATCTCCTGAGCGGGCGATGGAATCCGCCCAGTAGCGGTACGCCGTCTCGCGGTCGGGGTCGATGGCTATCGCTTTGGCAAACCAGATGGCGTCGTTGACATAGTCCTTGTTGCGGTAGAGCGCATCGCCGGCGAACAACGCCGCCGTATAGAAAGCAGGGTCCTGGGTGGCTGCGGCAATGTAGAGCCTGGCCGCATCGTCGAAGTTCTGGGCAGCGAAGGCGGCTTCCCCTCGCTGCATGGTCGCCTGAGCTGCGGGCGTTCCCGCATAGGTATACCCCACGGTCAGCGGGATGCCAGTCAGGATTGCTCCCATGGGGGTCTTTTCGACGAGGGTGAGAAGCTTGATCACCAGCTGGCTGTTGTCGCCGAGGCGCTGGGCGCGGTGCAGTTCGTTGATCGCCTGGAGAAATGACGCCAGCTGTTGATTGGGGTCGGTGGAGTTGGCAGACCACCTGGAGATGAGGCCGGCCGCATGGCGTTCGGCGAACATCGCCACAGTGGGGTCCTGGCGGCAGAGATCCTCGTAGAGCGGCAGGGCGTCCAGCTGTTTCCCTGCCATGAACAGCGCATTGGCCTGCTGCGCCTCAGCGTCGAAGTTGGCTTCGTGCTGGGCTTTGGTCGGCAGCGCCGGGAAGGGCGGATTGGTCTGGTAGATGGGTTGTTGCGCGGGGGCCTGTTGCACCAGGACCGGCTGGGCCGGGGATGGGGCGGCCGCGGGCTGCTGCGCGCCAGCGGATGAGGCGGAAAACGGCACAACTGAGGCAAGCAACAACGCAACTGGGGCGAGGACAGAATTAGACTTCACGGGAACTACCTCTTTTTCGGACGCACAGACAATAGCACGGACCGCCCCGGAAGATGCTGCGAAAACTGTGTGACAGGGCGCACCGGATGCGGGTGCGGTGTGAGAGTAAAATTTAGCTGATTGAGAATTTTCCAAATTGAGAGGTTCGTGAAATGCGGATTGGAATGTTGACGGGGGGCGGGGACTGCCCTGGCCTGAATGCGGTGATTCGCGCTGCAGTGCGCAAGGGAATCTGGCATTACGACGATGAGTTCATCGGCTTTATGCAGGGGTGGAAGGGCGTGCTGGAAGACGTCACCATGCCGCTGAACATGGAGACAACCAGCGGAATCCTGCAGCGCGGCGGGACTATCCTGAAGTCTTCGCGGACCAATATCAAGAAGATTGAGGGCGGATTCGAGAAGTGCCTCAAGACTCTGCAGAACCACAAGCTGGACGCGCTGATTGCGCTGGGCGGGGACGACACGCAATCCATTTCGCTGGAACTGATCAAGCGCGGCGTGCCCTGCGTGGGCGTGCCCAAGACGATCGACAACGACCTGAACGGAACCGATGCGTGCTTCGGCTTCGACACTGCGGTGTCGATTGCGACCGAGGCGGTCGACCGGCTGCACTCCACCAGCGAGGCCCACAGCCGCGTGCAGGTGGTGGAGGTGATGGGGCGCGACGCGGGCTGGATCGCCGTGACGGCTGGAATTGCCGGCGGCGCCGACGTGACCCTGGCGCCGGAGAAGGAGATCGACATCGACGAAGTGGTGCGGCTGGTGAAGGCGCGCTACGCCAGCAGCAAGAAGTTCGCCATCGTGGTGGTCGCCGAAGGCGCGAAGCTGCCGCATATCGAAGGCCAGGTAACAGTAGGCGAGAAGCTGGACTCGTTCGGGCACGCGCGGCTCAGCGGCATCGGGCAGGCGCTGGCCGAGGAGATCGAGAAGCGGACGGGGTTCGAGACGCGGTCGGTCAACCTGGGGCACACCCAGCGGGGCGGAACGCCAACGGCCTTCGACCGCATGCTGGCCACGCGCTACGGCATCGCGGCCATCGACCTGGTGCACCAGGGCAAGTTCGGACAGCTGGTGGTGCTGAAGGGCACGACCATCGGCAGCATCCCGATTGCGGACGCCATCGCCAAGACGCGGACGGTAGGCGAGGACCTGTTCGACGTGATCAAGGGTTTGCAGCCCAAATAGAGCAGTTGTCCGTTCACGGTTGAAACCACGCGGCGGCGTCCCCAACGGATGCCGCCGCTTTGTTGATGGGTTGGTTAGCCCTTATTGATCAGTCGGTTAGTAGTGGGAGCGGGAATGGCACGGAAGGGGTAGAGAAGGCGGTTGCGCGAGCCGCGGTTTGGGGATACAAAGGTGGTTCCGGCACTGTTGCGGGTTTGACCGGGTATCTTCGGGTTTTCAGGGAGCGTTGGCGATGGCAGGTGCGGTGCAGCAGATGATGCGCGAGGTGATGGATATCCGGCAGGCCGCGGACTATCTGGGCATAAGCGGCGACACGCTGTATCGGTACGCCTCCGAGGGCTTCATCCCGGCATTCAAGCTGGGCAATCGCTGGCGCTTCAAGCGCAGCCTGCTGGACGCGTGGATGGTAAAGATGAGCAGCCCCAGGGCGACCGAGAATGTGGCCATCATGCCGCGCCAGAAGAAGCCGGTCGGCCGCGCGCGGTAGGCCCAGCTCGCAACTCCCAGCTCCCATTGCTCAGTTTCCAACAAAAGCCCCCCGTCATTCGGCGAGGGCTGCACCTACGCACTCACCAGGGTGAACAGCGTGATCTCCGGCGGGCAATTCAGCCGGAAGGGCAGGCTGACCGTGCCAATGCCGCGGTTGACGTAGAGCTGCATGCGACCGAGACGGAAAAATCCTTCGACGTACTTGCTCCCGCCCTCGGGAGTGTGGAGAGCGCCGACCAGCGGAAAGCGGACCTGGCCACCGTGCGAGTGGCCGGCGACCATCAGGTCGACCAGGCGGCCGCGGGAATGCGCGAGGACCTTGTCAGCGAAATCAGGTGCATGGCACAGCAGCAGGACCGGACCGTCGGGCGCGGCCGGGATAGCGAGATCGAGGTCGGGCAGGTCTTCGACGGGATCGCGCACGCCGCAGAGCCAGAGGCGTTGACCAGCGCGCTCGATGGGGACGTGCTCATTGACTAGAGACGGAATGCCCGCCTCCGCGAGAATTGGGCGGACGATGGGAACGCCGAGCAGCGAATCGTGATTGCCCATGACGGCGAAGCGCTGGGGGCAGGCGATGCCCTCCAGGATTTCGGCGCAACGGTGTAGTGCCCCCACCGCGAAGGACGCTGAGCGCGGGCCGATACTGATGAAGTCGCCGGTGAGCAGAACCAGGTCGGGCGCAAGCGCATTCACCTCGGCGACGACCCGGCGGACAAAGTAGGGCTCCGTGTACTCGTCGAAGTGGATATCGCTGATCTGGGCGATGCGCAAGCCGCGAAAGGCGTCGGGCAGGTTGCGGACAGCGATCGTGCGGGTGACGATGCTGAGCTCGTGGCGGGCGATTTCGCCGGCGTAGAGCGCCAGGCCTGCCGCAGTGGCCGCTGAACCAAGAACAAATCTGCGCCGGCTGAGAAGGGATTTCTGTCTTGTCAACGGCTGATCGGCCACATTTCCGGTCATAGTTCATGATAATGGGTTCGCCAGAGCGATACGGCGGCGGGCTGGCATTGAGTAAAATTGGGCGGATGACTTTTCTTGCGCGAAGGAAGAGGGCGGGAGCGGCAGCGAAGGCTGCCGGAGTAAATGCGCTGCTGGTGACGCATCTTCCGGATGTGCGCTGGCTGTGCGGATTTACCGGCTCGAACGCGGCGCTGGTGCTGCTGGGTGGCAGAGGTTCCCGCGCGGTGCTGTTTACCGACGGGCGCTACACAGTCCAGGCGAACGCCGAGGCAGTTGGGACGAAGGTGGTAATCGCGACGAAATCGGCTGCCATCGCCGCCTGCGAGTGGATGGCGGCAGCGGGCGTAACGCGCTGCGGTTTCGACGACAGCAACACCACCGTTGCGTCACTGAAGCAGATGCAGGCGGCAGCGCCTGCGAGCGTCCGCAGGAAGATGTTCGGGCCCATCGGCGCGCTGGTATCCAAGCTGCGCTGGGTCAAGGACGCGGGAGAGATCGCGAAACTGCGGGCGGCGGCGGCCGTGGGATGCAGGCTGTTCGAGGCTGCTCTGGGTACCATGCAGCCCGGGATGACCGAGACCGCGATGGCCGCGGAGTTGGAGTACGCGGCGCGGCTCGCTGGTGCCGAGGCGATGTCGTTCCCGACCATTGTGGCGAGCGGTGTGCGCAGTGCCCTGCCCCACGGGCAGGCGAGCCGGGCGAGGCTGCCGAAGCGCGGATTCGTGACGCTGGATTTCGGGGTGGTGCTGGAGGGCTACTGCTCCGACATGACGCGGACCGTGCACCTGGGCCGGCCCAGCGCCAGCGAACGGGAGGCCTACGACGCCGTGCTGGAGGCGCAGGAAGCGGGCGTTGCCGCCGTTCGAGCCGGCGTGACGGGCGGCGATGTGGATGAGGCGGCGCGCAGCGTGCTGCGAAAATATGGGCTCGACCAGTGGTTTACCCACTCGACCGGACACGGCGTCGGGCTGGAGATCCATGAGGGTCCGAGGCTGGCCGCGAAGCAGAAGCAGAAGCTGGAAGCGGGAATGGTGGTTACAATTGAACCCGGTATCTATATGCCGGGGAAGTTTGGCGTCCGCATCGAGGACATGGTCCTGGTGACGGCCACTGGGGGAGAGATCCTGACGCCCTGCACCAAGGCGTGGATTGAGTTGTGAGAACACGGGCCAGGTAGCAGGTTCGAGGAATCGTGAATGCAAGGGCCAGGGACGAGAGGAAGAGTGATGAAGGACGGAAACAAGTTGGAAGAGTTGCGCGAACTGGTTGATTTTCTGAAGGCCAATGGAATCGCCGAGTTCGACATGGAGCGCACCGACCTGAAGGTGCGCATCAAGTTTGCCGGGGCAGCCGGTGCCAGCGCGGCGGATGTAGCGCTGGCGCAGCAACTGATCGCCGGCGGCGGGGGCGGAGGCATCCCCAGCCCGCACGCGCTGTCTGCGGGTCCGGCTACGGTCGTTCCAGCCGAGCCCGAGGAGAAGCTGCACGAGGTGAAGTCGCCCATCGTCGGGACGTTTTACGAGTCGCCTTCTCCGGGATCGCCCGCCTTCGTCAAGGTGGGAGACCAGGTCGAAGTGGGCCAGGTACTGTGCATCGTCGAAGCAATGAAGCTGATGAATGAGATTGAAAGCGATGTGGCCGGCGAAGTGGTGAAGCGGATTGCGATGAGCGGCCAGCCGGTGGAGTACGGACAGCCGCTGTTCGCCATCCGGCCGAATTGAACCAGGGATCCCAGGCATAACACCGATCGACGCCGATGGGCACCGATTTTGGAAAAGCGAATTGCGACCACGGCTCCGCCCCGATTAAATGCGGATCTGGCAACGGCAAGCGTTATGGAAGGCTTCGGTAAGCATGTTTCGTAAGGTATTGATTGCAAATCGCGGGGAGATTGCGCTGCGGGTGATCTCCGCGTGCAAAGAGATGCGGATTCCCACGGTCGCGGTGTACAGCGAGGCGGACCGGCACAGCCTGCACGTGAAGTTCGCCGACGAGGCGATCTGCATCGGGCCGCCCAAGTCCGCGGAAAGCTACCTGAACGTGCCGGCGGTGATCTCGGCGGCGGAGATTGCCGACGTGGACGCGATCCACCCGGGCTATGGGCTGTTGAGCGAAAACGCGAACTTCGCCGAGGTATGCCGCGCGTCGAACATCAAGTTCATCGGCCCGCCGCCGGAGGTGACCCGGATCATGGGCGAAAAGTCGACCGCGCGCCAGACCATGAAGAAGGCGAAGGTACCGATCCTGCCCGGCTCGGACGGCATTCTCGAGAGCGAAGCGGCGGCGCTGGACTGCGCGAAGGGCATCGGCTACCCCGTGATCTTGAAGGCCGTCGCCGGCGGCGGCGGGCGTGGCATGCGCATCGTGCGTAGCGCGGCGGAGCTGCCGGGGATGTTCCAGCAGGCCTCCAGCGAAGCAGCGGGCGCCTTCGGCAACGGCGACCTGTATATGGAGAAGTTCATCGAGCGGCCGCGTCACATCGAGTTCCAGGTGCTGGCCGACGAGCACGGCAACGTGCTGAGCCTGGGTGAGCGCGAGTGCTCCATCCAGCGCCGCCACCAGAAGCTGATCGAAGAGGCCCCCAGCCTGATGGTCTCGCCGAAGCTGCGCGCCGAGCTGGGGGCAACCATCCAGAAGTGCATGAAGGATGTGGGCTACTGGAACGCGGGCACCATTGAGTTTTTGATGGATGAGGACGGCAAGATCTACTTCATTGAAATGAACACCCGCATCCAGGTGGAACATTGCGTAACCGAAATGGTGACTGGAATCGACCTGGTGAAGGCGCAGATCAGGATTGCCGCGGGCGAGAAGCTGACCGATATTGTGACCAAGCCGGTGACGATTACGGGCCACGCGATCGAATGCCGCATCAATGCGGAGCATCCCGAGAAGTTCACCCCCAGTGCGGGCAAGATTACCGCATTCAGCCTTCCCGGAGGCAACGGAGTGCGCGTGGATACCGCCCAATACGCCGAGGGCGTGGTCCCGCCGTACTACGATTCGCTGATTGCCAAGCTGATCTGCCACGGCAAGGACCGCGAAGAAGCGATGAACAAAACCCAGCGGGCGCTGAGCCAATTTGTTGTGCAGGGCATCCACACCTCGATTCCGCTGCACCAGAAGATCTTTGCGGATGGGGAGTTCCGTTCAGGCCAGTTCGACACCAAGTTCATGGAGCGGTTCTTCGAGCGCGAAGGCCACAAGAAGGACGCCGCCGTCGAAGACCACTTCTCGCCCAACGAGCCGATACGCGCCAGCGAGAATGTCCACGGATGATTCCGCGGCTGTATGCAATCGTCGACGCGGACGTACTGGCAGCGCATGGAGTGGCGCTTAGGGAATTTGCTCTCGAACTACGCGCTGCCGGCGTGGACCTGGTGCAATATCGCGACAAGGCCGGGTCGCCGCAGACGGTGCTGCGGGCAGCGGAGGTTTTACGGGAGATATTTTCGGGAAGGGACAAACCCCACGATAGCGACGGTGAAGCTGTCGCGATCATGGGGCACCCGACGTCGTTGATCATGAACGATCGCGCGGACCTGGCGGTGCTTGCGGGATTCGATGGCGTGCACGTTGGCCAGGGAGACCTGCTGCCTGAGGATGCGCGGCGCGTGGTCGGTCCGGAGCGATGGGTTGGGGTTTCGACGCACACCGGGGAACAGGTGCGGTCGGCACAGCTGAGTTGCGCGGACTATGTGGCGATTGGGCCAGTGTTCGCGACGGGCACCAAGCCCGATGCGGAGCGCGTGGTGGGATTGGACGGAGTGCGGCAGGCGCGGGCGTTGACGACGAAGCCGCTGGTGGCGATCGGCGGCATTACGCGGGCGAATGCGCGTAGCGTGATCGAGGCCGGCGCGGATTCCGTCGCCGTGATCTCCGGGCTGTTCGTGCCTGGCGAGAGTGTCGCGCAGGTTGCGCGGGACTTTCTGGAGCTTGTGAGGTAGAACTGAGGGAACGTGACTCCTCTGGAAGACAGCACCAACACAGGTCCCTTCGCACCCGCTCAGGGCAGGCTCTTCGACTCCGCTCCGCACCGCTCAGGGTGACAACGTGAGTGGAAGCGCGCCGCACTTTGTGCAGGGGATGGGGCTGTTCTCCGCGACGGCAATCGTCATGGGCTCCATGATCGGCTCCGGCATCTTCATCGTCTCGGCCGATATGAGCCGCACGGTGGGATCGCCGGCGCTGCTGATCGCAGCGTGGCTGGTGACGGCAGCGATGACCATCATCGGCGCGCTCAGCTATGGCGAGCTGGCGGCGATGATGCCGAAGGCTGGCGGGCAATATGTGTATCTGCGCGAAGCCCTCGGCCCTCTCTGGGGATTTCTCTACGGATGGACGCTGTTCCTCGTGATTCAAACGGGAACGATTGCGGCGGTAGGGGTAGCCTTCGGAAAGTTCCTCGGCGTGTTCTTCCCTTCCGTCAGCGCGAACCATTGGCTGTGGCACATCGCGCGCGTACCCGCGCTTCCCGTGGGGCCGATGGTGCTGGGTAACATGGACATCGGGCTGAACACGGCGAACTTCGCCGCGATCGTCGTCATCACGCTGCTGACGCTGGCTGAATACGTTCGGTGTGAGCTCGGCGCGGCGGTGCAGAACATGTTCACCACGGCGAAGGTGCTGGCGCTGTTCGCCGTCGTGCTGGTGGGTGGGCTGGCGCGCAATGCGACCGCGATCGAGGCGAACTTCGGCGCGGGCTGGACGGCCTTCTGGGCCGGCTCCGGTCTGCATACGCTTCACACGGTAGACATCGGCTCGTTGTTCGGCATGGCGGCGGAACTGGGCTGGTCGGCGCTCTGACGCTGGTCGCCATCGTTCAGGTGGCTCGCCTCTTTTCGCGGACGCCTGGAACAACGTGACCTTCACCGCCGGCGAGATTCGCAATCCGAAACGAATCTGCCGTTGTCGCTCGCGCTCGGTACGGCGTAGTCCTCCTGCTTTATATCTGTGCAACTTCGTGTACCTAGCGTGCTGCCGCTGGCCGGGACCGCATGCGTCGATGCTTGCCGGGCGGGGAATTCAGATTGCCGCGCAGGACCGCGTCGCGACAGCCGTCATGGAGAAGGCATTCGGCACGATCGGCGCGAAGCTGATGGCGGGGGCGATCCTCATCTCCACCTTCGGCTGCGTCAACGGCATGCTCCTGGCGGGCGCGCGGTCTATTACGTGATGAGCCGGGACGGGCTGTTCTTCAAGGTCGCCGGCAAGCTGGGCGCGCGCGGCGTGCCGGTGAATTCGCTGTGGGTGCAGTGGGGGTGGACCTGCCTGCTGTGCCTCTCCGGCAGCTATGGCCAGTTGCTCGGACTATGTGATCTTTGCGGTGCTGGTATTTTACTTGCCTGACCATCGTGGGGCTGTTCGTGCTGCGGCGGACCCAGCCGGATGCGACTCGGCCGTATAGGGCTTTCGGATACCCTTTGCTGCCTGCGCTCTATATCGTGATGGCGAGTTGGATTTCTGTTGTACTCTTGCGTTACAAACCTCAATACACGTGGCCGGGTCTGATTCTCGTGGTGCTTGGTGTGCCGCGTATATTATCTGGTGTGAAGCGGTTGGGCACCGCGGCAACCAGCCCAGAACAGCCTTAGAGACAAGGGAGAACCAGATCTGACGCATGGCCATTAATCCTTGGCGCAACGAAGCCGCTGGACACCATCCTGGGTGAAGCCGCCGAAACCGGAGCTGAACACGCTGCTGCGAACGCTGGGGGCTTTGACGACCCCCACCCCGGGCATTGGCGCGATCATCGGGACGGCATCCGTCCTCACCGGCGTAGTGGCGTCGGGCTATGACGGGCCGGGCGTTGTATTTACGTTTATCATTGCGGCGATCTGCTGCGTGTTTGCCGGCATCTGTGGATGCGGAGTTCGCGGCGATGATCCCGGTGGCCGGATCGGCATACACGGATGGTTACGCGACGCTCGGCGAGATTTCGGGTGGATCATCGGCTGGGACCTGGTGCTGGAGTATGCATTCGGCGCGGCGACTGTTGTCCGGGGTGGAGCGGCTACGTGCTCAGGCTCGGCCAGGACTTCGACCTGCGCCTGCCCCCGGCGCTGGCGGGTGTTCCGGGCTCGACGTTTGTGCAGTGGCAGGGGCAATGGGAGCTGCTAAACAATGCGCTGAAGGAAAAGCTCGCGCTGGCGCATATCGATCCGGGGATGTTGCCGCAGCATGGGGCGTGTTCAACCTGGTCGCGTTC
>CAWBFL010000109.1:0-21986 GCA_963787905.1 uncultured Acidobacteriaceae bacterium
CTATGTAGCCTTTACTTCGTTCAGGTATTGCTAGAAGGCCGCATGAGGCGGTCCGAATCACAGTAAGCGGGGTCTTGAAATCATGAGCCAATGCGTCGAGCACCGCGACTCGCAATTGCTCAGCCTGCTGAGCGATTTGTGCCCGCGCCTGGTTCTTCTCATAGGCACGGGATGCCGGTCAAATGCGAGCGCGGCCAGAGATGCCACCGCGTTCGCGATGAGCGGATCGAGTTCGCCGCGAATTGCTATCGCCCCAACGGAGGTGGTGCCGATGCGAATGATGCGATGGGTGCTGTGGTCCTGGGGATTGTCATAGTCACGGTCGGCCAGGTAAGTCGTCCTGGCCGCCTGGCGCTCTTCGAGAGACCATTTCCCCTCGTGATCCAATCGGGCTCCGTTGGCATCGAATACCGCAACGTCTTCGGTCGCGAATGTACGGCTGATGAGCT
The DNA here is from genome assembly GCA_963787905.1 of uncultured Acidobacteriaceae bacterium. Lineage (GTDB taxonomy): Bacteria > Acidobacteriota > Terriglobia > Terriglobales > Acidobacteriaceae > Edaphobacter. Next base: position 450 of record CAWBFL010000109.1, read on the forward strand.
GCACCAATTGCTGCCCGGGCGGAGCGTGCAGATCGAACAGTAAGATGCCTCGGCTCAATTCGTAAAGCTTGCCCATCTTTAAGCTGCTGGAGGGTTGCTTCTTTTGCCATCTTGCGCTCCCGGGAAGAGAGGCGGCTCGCCAGGTACCGATATCAGGAAGGATGCCAATGCGAGCCAATCGCGGACATCGGATACAACAAAGGATAGAAGTGGAGGAATGAAGAAGTAGTTCAGGCAGCAGACGGCGATCAGTGCACTGAAGGTAGCCTGCCAAATGCCATAGACAAGGGACGTAATCACTACCAAGAAAAAATATGCAAAGCCGACTGTAGTGACTAAGAAGTGGAGTTTATAGGCCGCAACCGTCACGAAGCCAATTGCAACAATAGAAACTAGAAATTGCCTGAGCGGCTGCGGCCATGAGAAGACACGAAGCGATGGTATGGATAGCGACGAACGCGGCGTCATGCGATCGGCCTCGCTGGGTATAGATTGCGCGGATACATGACTATGCTGGCAACTGGCTGCAAAGGGGTCATAACACAGGACCAGAACCTGGAACTAACATCGAACGTTAAGTGTGTTCCGTATTTTCGATCCGGAGCGCGGTTTACATGGTGCTCTGCGAGGCAAGTTGATCGTAGTGCAGCGCCTGGGCCGCGGCCTGATCGGCACTGGCGACATAGGACTCATAAAGGTACTCTGCGGAGTCGACGGGGCGCGGGTATTTTTGATAGAGGCCGGCATTGACCTGAGCGCGACGGTCCCGCTCGATCTTCTCGGCAGCAGCCTTAGCACGATACTCCGATTCCTGAGAATGGAAATAGGCGGCGAGCTGCTTGAATTGACCGGTCGTATGTGCGTTGGCCATGAGATTGGCCAGGTCGTGGTGGGTCAGATGAGCAGGAGTCGCTGGCGTCTGAGCCGGCGACTGCGTGGAGAAAAGCAATACGGTAAGCGCAAGTGCCGCTGATATAAGCAGTCGCTGGTTCATTCAATTGTCCCTCCGAGGCCTAGTGTATGAAGCGAAACATAAGGGCCGCATAAGGACAGATAGTGAAAGATAAAGAAAAAGTATGCCTCGGCGGATACTTCATATTGTCCTGATGTCAGTTATTGGAGAATTGAGGTTACAAATATGGAAAGTATTAACTGGAATAGTCCGATCTGGGTGGGGCTTGGCACTCGCCGAATTACTCCAAGACGGCACGACGAGTGGGGCCTCATTATGAAACCCTTGTGACTGCGACAGGCAGGCCGACCCGCGGAAGGTACACGGCGCAAGAATCGACGGCGAGCACGCAGAACTGACGATGCGGTCGGATTGATGCAAGAGGCCTCGCCAACGGCACAGCGGCGGGTGGGATCGGTGGATGGTATAGTGAGCCAGTTTTTCGGAGGTTGGTGATGTTGATGCGAAGGAACATGTTGAAGCTGATCCCGCTTGCAGCGGGGTTCTGCGCGATGGAAGCACTGACCCAGGGAAATGGTGCCTTGGGGCAGAGTGCGAGCTCCGGCGGCTATACGCCCCAGTCGCCCGAGGTCGCGGCGGGCGAGGTCGACGTGAAACAGCTTCTGCTGTTAATGGATACCGACAAGAACGGCAAGATATCCAGGAAAGAGTTCCTGGACTTCATGGCGGCCGAGTTTGACCGGTTGGATACGGACAAGAGCGGCGAACTGGACATCAAGGAGCTGGAGAAGTCGCAACTGACGACGACGCACCACGGCGGAACTCATCGGTGAGTCGGCACGCCACCGCATGCCCCCGGGTCTCACGCGTGGCTGGGTGAGGCTGACGTGCCGGGCTGATGGGGCTCAATCAGCCCGAAGCTGGAGGCGTGCCGGGCCGGGGACAACGCCTCAGCGGCGCGCAAGCTGTTGCGCATATTTGAGGACAAGGCGCACTGTGCGCAGTGGATAGTAGAGGAAGAACAACGGCTCAGGCAGAGGGAACAGCTCCAGCTCCTTGTCGGTGGGGGCCTTGAACAAGGCGGCATAGTGCCGCAACTTGTCACGCGTACGCTCCGCCATCCCTGCATTGAAGGTTGTGAATTCCGCGCCTTGCGGTTCGACCGGCGGGATGCGCATCAGACGGTGGCTCACCTGGTTTGCGCGTGTCTGGACGATTGGCTGCGCGCGCGCCTGGGCGACGATCTCTTCCGGCACGGGCGCGTCAAGTAAATCGCGAGCGAGCAGAAGGCCCAGCAGGAGCGGACGCTCGCATCCGGCCTCGGCGGCGAGCTTGGAAACCCCAGCCCAATTGGGCGGGATGGCTACCAGTCGGGCGAGATCTCCCAGCCACTGCAGACGCGACCACAGGTGTTTGGTGCCATGGACGCAGAGATACAGGAGCAAAGTCTCCGGACAGAGGCTGAGAACCTGTCGGCCGTCGATGGAGATGGAGGTGCGGGATCGCCACAGGATCTCCGGATCGAAGCGGAAGGGGAAATCTGCGGGCGCGGTGTCCCACTGAAGATCCACCGGCGCTTTGCGCGGATGATGGAGCAACAACTGGAAATCCAGGCGCATGAGCGCGCGAAACGGCAGGCGCGCCAGGTGGGGACTGAGGGTGTAACCTTCCCGCGCGAGGACGCGCAGGGAGGCGGGGACATCCTGCTCCCGGACCAGGAGATCGAGATCGGAGAAGGTCCGCAGCAGCGGGTCGGGGTAGAGCAATTCGGCCAGGGCTGGGCCCTTCAGGGGCAGGACGGCAATGCCTTCGGCGGCAAAGATGTCGAGCAGCGCAAGCAACTGGGTAGTGAGGATGAGATTGCGCCTTGCGGAATCGCGATAGCCATTTTGCAGGCGATTTTGGATGTTTTCCGGCGCCAGCCCGGGAGCGGCGCGATCGAGGGCGCGGTAAAGGACCGCGGCGAGCCCATGGTATTCCGCTGCATCGGCCAGCGCGTTCCAGTCGGTGACGGTTTGGGCCAGCACTTTGACGCGATCCGACGCGTCGCGGTTGGCGCGGACGCATTGGAGCAGCAACTGCTGGTCTGAACCCGGTGCCGTTAGGTCAGGCATGGTGACGCGAGTCCCTCTGAGTTCAGCCCACGCGTCTGCCGCGAACAAAATCCCGGACTTACGCACGATCCAAACGAAGGGCATCCAACTGGTATCCGCCCAGATTCATTCTAATGAGGGAAGCTTGTTGGGCCGACCTAAAAGTGGTATTGTTTGGTCATCGGCAACTGTTAGGGTAGGATGAGGCACGGTGGATTGTTGTGTCAAACTTCAGATTCCATGTGTCCGTCTCTGTCGAGTCGGGCGTAAGCCATATAAACAAAGAGCTTATATTGGTTTTATCCGCGAGGCGGAGCGCTCTGGGTAGGTGTATCCGGACCACGGTGTTCCGGCGTTTGTACGATTGACTGGCGTTCCTACGTGGGACCGACGTGTACGAGGGAGTATCTGGAATTCTGGCTGGGCAGATTCCTCAATCAAAGCTGATGTCTCATTAACTGCGGGGGTGCAGGGATGGCGATCGAGCAGACAGAGGGATGGGTGGAAAGGCGTACGGCCCAGGCATGCGTGAACGGGAGAATGCCTGCCATGTGGACGGCAAATCGTTCTCGGCCGGCGATCCTGAAGTTCTTTGCAGCGTTAGCGGTGACCGCTGCCTGCAGCCTTCCAATGTGGGCAGGGACCACCACGGCGAGCGCCGCGGGTAACGCGCAGATTTCCGGCATTCCCGAGGATTGGTCGTCGCACCGCGTCATTTTCTCGAACCCCGGCACAGCGGACGAGGCGAACCGGGCAGGAAGATACGCACAGTGGTCCGCGACGGTGAGCGACCCTCGCTATAAGATTCAGCAAATTCGGCGCTCGATGCCGATCCAGCAGCAGGCTCGCGCGTTTCGGCCGGGGCTCACGGGCAACGGCCGTACCGAGGATGCGGGCATGATCAGCGCGCCGTTCCTCCCGCAGGCGCTCTCGGCATGGCGGTCGAGCAATCGAACGGTGCGGGGCGCCCTACAGTTGGCGGTCGTCCTGACGATCGCGTTGGTGGCGGTCTTGTTCTGGCGGCGCCGGTGGGCCTCGGCACTTACGCTGATGGTTGTGACGGCGATGTTCCTGACCCTCACCAGTTGCACCGGAGTTGGGACGTCGTCGCTCTCTGGCACTGCATCCGGTTTGAATCTGGACTGGTCAATGCTGCCAACCAAGGCCGCCGTTGGTACCGCGGGCGTTTTCCCGGCAAAATACTCGTCTTCCGGCGCAACTGGGGCAAGCTGCTCGGATTATGTTGTGTATCCGACCGGCGTGGCCGGATCGGCCACAGCGGCCAGCATCGACATCTACACGAACCTGTATAGCGGCTGCAGTGGCGCAGCACCGGAAGAGCTGGCCGCCGTGAACCTGGATGCAGGCACGGTCGTGACCTCTCCTGTGCTGTCGCTGGATGGAACCCAGGTGGCCTTTGTGGCCACCATCGGCACGACGGCCAGCCTTGTGGTCATGGATTTGCCGAGCGCCCCCACGAATGTGACGGTTACCCAGATCACAGCCAAGAGCACCACCACCAACGCCAGCACGCATTGCACTGCTCCGTGCGCCAATTGGATTGCTTTCACCCCGGGCAACGCCGATACCACCTCGTCTCCGTTTTATGACTATTCGGGCAATGCAATCTACGTGGGCGATGCCAAAGGGGTGCTGCACAAGTTCCAAAACGTGTTCCACAGCTACTACGGCGCCACCAACACCACCGAGGTCAACGAAGTGTCCTCGGGCGGGTTCCCGGCCACAGTTCTCGCCAATGATCCTCTCAGCTCCCCGGTGTTGGACAGCGGCACGTCTGGATTAGTCTTTGTCGGAATAGACGCCGCGACCGAAGGCATCGCGAGCGTGTCGCAGTCTGGCACGGTCGTGTTGAGCCCTACCCTCAACAAGGCCAACGCCACGCACAGCTTCGACATTATCGTGGACTCGAGCGCCGAGCTGGTGTACGTCTTCACCTCGCACGGACAAGGGCCGACCCACGATACGGCGAACGTGATCCTTCTGCCCGCGGCCTTCACGCACACCAGTACGCCCTCGTACGCCTACCTGGGGACCGGGGGGGCGACCTCGCTCGACACCCTTGTCATGTACGCCGGCGATTTCGACAATGGTTACTACACCAGCGGCACCCCGACGAGTCCCAGCGGGAACCTTTATGTGTGCGCCGACAGCATCAACGCATCGACGGCCACGGTTGCGCCCACGCTCTTCCGGGTGGCCATCACCAGTGGGGCCTTCGGTACCGTCAGCACCGGGCCGGTTCTCAGCGGCACGGCTACGGCGAACTGCTCTCCGACCACGGAGTTCGACAACGGTACCGACGACCTGATTTTCGTGAGCCAGACGGGGACGAACATAACCGCCGCACCCATTAGTTGCCCCACTGGCACCGGTTGCCTGATGTCTTTCAACGTGAATAGCGGCTCACAGACCTTCAGTACGACAGCGCCAACCACAGCCAACACCGTGGTCCAGGCTTCGGGAACCAGCGGCATCATCATCGACAACAATGCGAGTAGTCCCGCTGGGGCAGCCAATATTTACTTCGCGACGCTTGCCAGTCAAAGTTGCGCTCGAACCGTCACCGGCAACGACACGCGGTTCTCCGCCAATATCACGGCAACGTCGGGTATCTTCACCTCCGGTGACGTTGGCGCCACCATCACTGGAACAGGAATCAGTGGTGGTACAACGATCAGCAGCGTTCAGAGTTCCACTGCGGCGACTATGAACCAGAACGACTTTACGAGTTCCAATACGGGAGTGGCGTTCAGCCTGACGGATTCCGGCGGTTGCGCCATCCAAACGCTTCAGACTAGCTTTTAGCCTGGCAGCATCTAAGTATCTATATAGTGACCGAGGCGGCGGTAAACCTCCTCGGCGTACAATCGGCGCAGTAGAGACAAGGGACGCTCTTTTACGAACAGAGGAAAGAGGAGAGAGGATGAAGATGAATCAAGGTGAGCGGTCCAACTCGGTGCAAGCGCCCGTGCAGAAGACGCCGTATCAGAAGCCAGCATTCCGCCACGAGAGCGTTTTTGAGACGAGCGCCCTGAGTTGCGGCAAGGTGCAGTCCACGCAATCCGGCTGCCACAGCAACCGGAAGCTATCGTAAGCGGCACCGAGTAGTTCGCCAGCTGTCGATGGGGAGTCGAAACCAAAGGGATTCTTGAAGGTGGGAAGGTATCCTATGCAACTGGCCGGAGAGGTTTACAGCGCGGCCAAATGCGATCTGGCCGCGGAGGTCATCCGCCAATTTGGAGAATTACGCTTGCAGGCGAACGGGGCGAGTATGCTGCCGTGTGTGTGGCCGGGAGACGTCCTGACCGTGCACCGGCGCAGCGCGGCAGATCTTGTCCCGGGCCGGATCGCGCTCTTCTATCGGAACGGCAGCCTGGTTGCCCACCGATTGGTCGGCATACGGGACGAGCAGTTGATTACGCGCGGGGATTCGCACTCTTTCGAGGATGCTCCTTTCTGCGCGGAGGACGTATTGGGAGAGGTGGTTTCGATCCACCGAGGCGGCCAGCCGGTTTCAGTCGTTGCGGCCTGGTGGCAGCGAGCTGGAGCATGGGTCGCAGCCCGGTCAGAAGTTGCCACGCGGATGCTGCTAAGGCTGCACCGGCGGCAGCGGCTGGCGTGGGGGAATGGATGACCACCGCAATTGCGCATGACGTCATCGTCGAAATTGGTGCGATGCCGGTGCTGGTCCGGACCAGCAGCCCCGAATTTCTCCAGGTACTTGAGAATCGCTACGGCGGCTTCATGAACCCGGACGCCGATCCCAGCTTCGAGTTCGACGTGGACGTGGTGCCGCCCAGCAAGTTGCCGGGCGCGGACGACGCCGACGTCGATTTGAGCGTGCAGTTTGAACATAACCGCTGGATTCTGGAGCGTGGCGATTTTCACGCGGAGTTGGATCCGGCGCTGCGCCGCGGACAGATCAACTGGCGGCCAGCCCCTATGCCATCGATGCTGCATTTCGCGTGGTGCATTCGCTGCTGCTGGCCAGGCAAGGTGGTTTGCTGGTGCATGCGTCGAGCGCCATCCGCAACGGCAAGGCATTTCTGTTCGCGGGAGTATCGGGAGCAGGGAAGACCACGATTTCGCGGCTGGCGCCACCGGACGCCACACTGTTGACGGATGAGATTTCGTACCTGCGGCGGGAAGGCGATGGGTACGTCGCGTACGGCACGCCCTTCGCCGGGGAACTGGCCAAGCCGGGGGAGAATGTTCGTGCACCCCTGGCTGCGCTCTACCTGCTGGCGCAAGGACCGGAGAATCGCATCGAAGCTGTGGGCGCGGCGGACGCCACGCGGGCCGTGCTGGAAAGCGTGCTGTTCTTCGCGCACGATACCGAACTGGTGGGCCAGGTGTTTGACTCTGTTTGCGAACTGGTGCAGAGCGTCCCGGTGCAACGCCTGACTTCTTCCCCGATGACCGGGTGTGGGAGTTGATCGCATGAGCGCTGTTTATATCGCACGAAGCCGCGGAAGTAGCAGCACGCATGCTGGGCGGCGAGATGATGATTATGTCGGCCCGCGATTCCACGCTGTTCAGTTTGAATGCGACGGCGGCAGCGATCTGGAAGGCGGCGGATGGCGTGACTCCGCTGGACGAGATCGTCAAACAGCACGTGTGCGCGGCTTTCGAGGTGGATCCGGCCGTGGCTCTTCCCGATGCCGAAGAACTGGTGCAGGGGCTCGCCCAGCATGGCATCCTGAAGATCTCGAACGCACCGATCGAGGAGGCGTCATGATTGCGATGATCCGGGAGATGAGCAACACCGCCCAGAGGCTGAATATCCCGCTGGGCGTTCAACTCGACTTGACCTATCGTTGCAACGAGCGTTGCGTGCATTGCTATCTGGACCACGACGATCATGGCGAGATGAGCACGGCCGAGATCAAGGACCTGCTGGACCAGATGGCCGAGGCGGGCGTGTTCTTCCTCACCATCAGCGGTGGCGAGATTCTGATGCGGCGGGACTTCTTCGAGATCCTGGAGCACGCGCGGCGGCTGATGTTCTGCGTCAAGCTGAAGACGAATGCGGTGATGATCCACGAAGCAGAGGCCGACCGGATTGCGGCGCTGACGATGGAATCCGTGCAGATCAGCGTGTACTCGCATCGCGCCGAGGTGCATGACGCAATTACCAAACTGCCGGGATCGCTGAAGAAGTCAATGCGGGGCGCAAAGCTGCTGGCCGAGCGCGGAGTGAAGGTGATCTTCGCGAACGTGCTGATGCGCGAGAACTTTGGCGATTATCAGGGGGTGCAGGCACTGGCCGCGGAGGCGGGCGCCGAGTATACGGTGGACCCGACCATCACTCCCATGATGGACGGCGACCGCTCAATTTTGAACTTGAATATTGAACGCGCCGAACTGGAGCAGGTATTCCGTGATGCGTCGTTGCTCGGGATGAGCTCGGAGGAGTTCTGCGCGCCGCCCGCTGGGCCAATGGATGAAGAGGACGCGATGAACACGCTGCCATGCAGCGCCGGCCACACCGCCTGCTACGTTTCGCCGTATGGCGAGGTGTATCCCTGTGTGCAGTTTCCGCTGCCCACCGGCAATGTGCGCACCACGAAGTTCATCGACATCTGGAAGCACTCTCCGCAGATGAACGAAGTGCGGTCGATTACGATGGCCGATCTGCCAGTGTGTTCCACGTGCTCGCATGGCGGAGGCTCCTGCTCACGCTGCCCGGGTCTGGCTTACCTGGAGGGAAACATGCGCGGGCCGTCGAGCCAGGACTGCGAGAAATCGTACGCCCGTACCGGCGTGGAGACTGCAGGCATGAAACTCCGTGGCACCCAACCGGCTGCCGGATTGGTGCAGATCCAATTGGCAGTGCCGCGCCCGGGTCTGCAGTATGTGGCCTCGGCGTAAACTGCCGGGGAACCGCTCCGTTGCGCAGAGCGGCGAGCTTCGGCGCTGCGAACTGCCAACCGCGGACCTACTCGGACAGGGTAACGATCGTCTCTTCTTTTGATTTTGTACGGATGACTACTTCTGTGATGACGAAGGTATGTCCGGCGGTGATGGGGTTGTCGATATACTTCGCCACGGCGTCCGGCCTCACATAAGCAATGGTCACGTGGGGTTCGTAGTCATAAGCCATCTCGATGAAGTCGACGGCCTCTCCCAGGCGCCGATTGAGAACATGGAGCTCAGGACATTCGATGCTGGCGAAGATGACAGCGACCCCGGGACTGGCCGCGGAGGGAGGGAAGGCGGAGGTCGCACCCAACCGGCCGCAGATGGGCGGCTGTTCCCTCAGGATGGATTCGACTGCGGAGATATCCTCGCCCTGGATTCCGTAGCGCAGGGTGATGTGAATGGGGCCGGTATCGAGGCCGCGGCCGGCCAGGTCCTCAGCGGCGATTTGCTGCCGCAAACAGGCAAGCACCGCGGCCGCAGGGCTGCACTCGGGCAATTCGGCATGGATGGTTCCGAATAGAAATGGCGCTTTGGGTTCAGCGTTGCGCCTGCTGGGTCGGGCCTGGTCCATCGAACGACGATCCCCATTCGTTGCCGGCTCGGCACCACTGGGGGCGACCTGCCGCTCTTCCTTCACTGCGAGAACTTCCTGCATAGGTTGACCGAGCTGCTGCCGGATGAGTCGCACCTCCGTCCATGGCGGACGGGTTGGATAGCAAGCTCGAGTTATTCCGGATGCTGATTTATCTTGTCATCCGAGGATTCGGGCGGGAATCCCCTTATTGTGGCAGTAACGATGGAATCAACGGTCCCGTTCCGGGACGAAGAGATCAACCGGAGGCGCGAACCCCCGGTGGACCTGGACGCAACCCTGAAGCCGGAAACTGACACGATCTTCGTAGAGATCGCCGACCTTCTGCCGAGCGCCGTGCCTTACTGCGGTCGGCAACTGCCACGTTGGAAGATGACCTGCGCGGATGGGTCGGGTTTGTAGTTGCGGAGCTGCTGGTTGAAGTTCTTCGCGGAGGTGTACCCGGCGTAGTCATACACATTGCCGGAGCACTCCAATTCGCCTTTGAGGTCGAACAGCGCGAAGGTCCCAACCGAGCCGCCGCTGTAGCTCATCTTCGTTCCGAAGATGTTGGAGGAATGGTTGACCGATCCGCCGGACTCCAGCGCCTTGAGGAGCAGGATGTGCTGAGGCGCGGAGTCGGGTATCAGTCCGGTCTGGGGATCGGCACCGAGGCGCTGTGCCAGCCCGTCCGCGGAGAGAACCGACTGCAGATGAGACGGCCCGGCCGAGTTGGACGGGGCTGCCGCGGTGGGAGTTGCGGTCCCAGCAGCGGGACCAGCAGTGGTCGCGGCGGATGCCGGGGCGGCGGGTTTGGCCGCCGGCTCGCTGGGACCCGCGGAAAGGGACGCGAGGAAGCCGTCGATGTTCTTGACGTCCGGATCGGCGGCCCCTTTGGACGCAACCAGGCAATCGCGGGTATGCAACACCTTGTCCAGGGCGTTTACGAATGGCGAGCGTGCCGGGTCGATGGAGCTGAGGGCGAACGGCGTATAGATTGACGGCATCATTACGGTCACGTTGGCCGCACGCAGTTCTCGGCTCACGTTATCCATCATGGCTTGGTCTTCGATGGTGCCACCCACCGGCTCGGCGGAATGGTCGGAGGCAAACAGGCCGAGAATGCCCTCGGCGCCGGCGACCGCGGAACCGCCGGGGGTGAGGCCCAGCAACGAGCTGGGAGTGGGGGGCGCAGTGGCAGTCAAGCCGCGGCTGCCCACACCCGGCGGTGCGGATTGCTGTGCGGGTTGGGGCGCAGGTCTGGCAGCGGAGCAGGCGTCGGCGCCACGGCGCTCGATTTCGGTCATGGTCTGCATGTCGGCCCGCCAGAGCTGAAAGTCGGAAAAGACGGCCCGATCAAAAGGAAAGACCATCACACTGCTTTTGGCTCCGTTGCCGGCGACGTTGCAGGCGGATCCCTGGGGCGGGTTGGAGAAATTGATCGTTGTCCCGTGCAGGTAGGCAGCGATGTCGCACGCAATGGCCTCGCTGTTGGATTCGAGAGCGCGGTACGTGAGCATCTCGGTTTCGATCGAGAAGCCGGAGGCTGTGCTCGGGCTGGGGGCGGCCGGCTTCGCCGCAGGGGCTTGGGCGTTAAGACTGGCAGGTGCAACCAGCGGACCTGCAAGGACAATGAAACTCAGACGGCGGAGGAAGGTCTTCAGCGGAGCAACTTCGAGCGGAGTCATCATTCGTTCACCTCGATGCCAATGCCATATACGGATTATGTGGCCCAGAAGTTGGTGAGTTGCCGGGAAATCGAAAAAAAACTATTGCCGGCTTGCGGTCGCGAAGGGCCAAAGGTGACGAATTGGGCCGTTTGGGTGCAACGAGTGCCGCGCCGGAATGGAATGTCAAGGAAAACCTGTGTGGCCGCGATGCTATGCGGTTAGCTTTTATTTGTCAATAGTTTGGCGGCAATAGCAGGCTGTGTTTAGCGGATCGTTGCCGGGGTGGGAGGTGGGTCGCCGCCCGCGCCCATCAGGATGAGCGAGCGCTGGGCAAAGGGCGAGTAGACCAGAAGCGCGGTGCAGGAAAGAGCCAGGCCCAGACTGATGTGATGCAGCAGCAGGAAGGGCGATAACGACCACACCACATCGAATGGCAACAGAAACGGCCAGATGCGGAGCAGTTTCTGGCGTGCGCGAGGCGGACGGAAGAAGACCGCAGACAGTAGAAAGGCGCGAACCGGGATCAGGACGGCGGCAGTAACGATGATGCCGGCGATGATCCGCGATTCTTGGGGCAAAGGGGAGAAGAGTTCATCGATCTCCGGGAGGTTGGCGAGCGCTCCGACGTAGAAACCGACGTACATGAGTTGCAGCAGCACGAAAAGGGTTTGCACCACGGAGTGCGAGGTGCGGGGCAGCTCTTCGGGGGAAGTAAGAATGTTGGTGAACAGCCCAGGCTCGGACGCCGCCGGGGCTATGGCAGGTTCGGGTGCAGCTGGGGAGTTGGAAGCCGGCGCGGGGAATGATGCGGCGGCGTTGACGGGGATCGGCTCCACGGGAGCGACGAAGCGATATCCGCGGCGGGCCAGGGTCTCGATGAACCGGGGGCTGCCCGCGGTGTCTCCCAGGGCCTCGCGGATACGGTTGACGGCGGAGTTGACGCCGTGGTCGTAGTCGACGAAGGTGCCATCCGGCCAGAGCTCGCGCGAGATCTGCTCGCGAGTGAGCAGTTCGCCGGGGCGCTCGAGCAGCAGGAGCAGCACCTGGAAGGGCTGCGCGCTCAGCTTAATGCGAATCCCCTGGCGGCGAAGTTCACCGGTGCTGCCGTCGGCTTCAAAGGTTCCAAAGCGATAACGCCGGTCTGCGGGTGGGTTGGACATCGGGTCGACGACCAGTGTAGCTGATCGATCCATCGATTCAAGACCGGCGGGCAAATGACCACTCTCGCGAACTGCCTTGCTTGCAATCATTTGCCGGGTGAGAAACAAGGGAGGTTGCTTGCATTGCGCCAAACGCCGGCGCGGAGGATGGTGGAGTACATGAAGCGCGGACAAATCTCGAATCTCCGAATCTCTTGCGTGCTGGGCGGGATGGTGTTGCTGGCGGCTGGCCCGGTGTGCGCGGCGGCGGGGCCTTCTGCAGGGGCGGTTGCAGGGTTCAACCAATATGTGGGTGCGGTGGAGGCGCGGCTGGCGCAGGCGCACCAGACTGCCGGGGCGTTTCTGGTCCCGGTGGATGCGGAGCGGCTGCGGCGGGGAGAGTTGGTCGTCGAGCAGATTGCTCCGGCGGCAGGTTCGGCGCTGCCGGGAGCGATGCTGCACGATTGGCGCGGAACGGCGTTTGTCCCGGGAGCCAGGGCCGCTGACTTTGAGCGGCTGATGAAGGACTTCGGCGCCTATCCGCGGGTCTACGCGCCGCAGGTCGTGCAGGCGAAGTTGATCGCACAGCAGGGCGACTACATGCAGGTGATGATGCGCGTGCGGCAGAAGCACGTCATCACGGTGGTGATGGATACGGCCTACGACGTTACGTTCGCGCGGCTGGACGTGCAGCACGGATACAGCCTTTCGCGCAGCACGCGGATTGCGGAGATCGACGCGCCGGGAACGGCGCAGGAGCGCGCGCTCGGCCCGAGCGAAGAGCACGGATTTCTGTGGCGGCTGAATACTTACTGGAGCTACGAGGAGCGCGGCGGCGGGCTGTATATGCAGATCGAGTCGGTGTCGCTGACGCGGGCGATCCCGACCGGGCTGGGGTGGGCGATTGGGCCGTTTGTGGAGAGCGTGCCGCGGGAATCGCTCGAGTTTACGTTGCGCGCCACGTGCAATGCGCTGCGCAGGCAGTAACGGTGTTGGCTCAGAAAGGACACGACGATGAATGCGACGACAGTGACAGGGAAGCAGCAGGCAACATTTCGAACGGCGCGACGAGTGAATGGGGCGCTGACGGCGTCGCTGGAGAAGCGTGCGTTGGTGTGGATGGCGGAGCGGGCGCCGGGATGGGTCACCTCGGACGGGCTGACGCTGCTGGGTCTGGGCGCGCAAGTGGCCGCGGGCGTCGGCTACGCGCTGGCGCGGTATGACCGCCGCATGCTGCTGCTGGTGGTGCTGTGCGTGGTGTTGAACTGGCTGGGCGACAGCCTGGATGGGACGCTGGCGCGGGTAAGGCAGCAGCAGAGGCCGCGCTACGGATTTTACGTCGACCACATGGTGGACATCTTCGGCTCGGTGGCGCTGATGGCTGGGCTGGGCTGCTCCGGGCTGCTGCACTGGCCGGTGGCGATTGCGTTGCTGGTCACGTTTCTGATTCTGTCGAGCGAGAGCTATCTGACGACGTACACCTTGTCGCGCTTTCAGCTTTCGCAGGGGTGGTTTGGGCCGACGGAGATTCGGATTCTGCTGATCGCAGGCAGCCTGGCGGCGCTGCGCAGTCCCTACGCGATGCTGTTCGGGCACAGACTGCTGCTGTTCGATGTGGGAGGGGCGCTTGGTGCCCTGGTGATGTTCGCGATGGCGATTGCGGTAACGGCGCAGCATACGGCACAGCTTTATCGCGAGGAGCCGCTGCCATGAACCCATGGCTGCGGTATTGGAAGTTCAATCTGGTGGGAGCCATGGGGATGGCAGTGCAACTGGCGGCGCTGGCACTGCTGAACCGAGTGGCGCCGGGGCATTATCTGTACGCGACGGCTGCGGCCATCGAGCTGGCCTTGCTGCACAACTTTGTGTGGCATCTGCACACCACATGGCGCGACCGGCGGGAAGGTTCGGCGCCGATGCAGTTGCTGCGCTTTCATATGTCGAACGGGCTGGGGTCGCTGGTGGGGAATCTGGCGCTGATGCGAATTCTGGTCCACGGAGCGCACATGCCGTTACTGGCTGCGAACCTCGTCGCGATTGTGGGTTGCTCCGTAGCCAACTTCGGCCTGGGGAATCGCTGGGCGTTCGCGGCGAAGGCCTAAGCGAGCAACCCCATGTTCGACGCGGTAAGGCTGCGTCGAACATGGGGCACCCGGGGTTCAGCGCGCGGCGGTGGTTGCCAGAACCGGGGCGACGGGCGCGTCCGGCCGGCCACTGTCGGGCGCTGTCGGGTAGGGCTTGCTGCCGTCGTTCAGTTCGAGACGGACGTAGTCCCAGACCACGCCAGTGGTGACGTCGCCGGCGGGCACGGTGAAGGTGACGGAGTTTTCGCCGGGCTTCAGCAGCGACGCGTCGAACTTCTGGACATACTGGTACCAGACGCCCTTGTCGGTGTTGTAGCGCAGCGCGTTGGTGGCGATGGGATGCAGGGTGCCTACCTCCGTGCCATTGACCCCGATGTTCAGGCTGCCTGGGGCGGCGGGTGTGTTGCCATTGCCGCCATCAGCTCCGGCCAGTGCGATCCGCAGAATGCCGGAGCCTTTGGTGGCTTTGGGCATCGTGAACTTCACGGTCCAGGTGGTGGCTTTGCCGTGGCCCCACTCGCGCCACATGTCCTGCTGGCCGGTGGGCAGGTTCACCCAGCCGAAGCGCTGGTTGAGGGGATCTTTGGCGGCGGGATTCTTCCAGGCGTCGGTGTCGGAGTGGGGAACTTCCTCAAAGAACCAGTCCTTGTGATAGTCGCTCTTGCCGATGGTGTAGGTGATGTCGTTGGGGAAGAGGTCGCCGTAGCGCAGCGGCCAGCCCCACAGCCAGTAGTTGGCGCCGTCGCCCTTGTAGAACTTATCCGCGGTGCGGTCGGGGTATCCGATCTCCCATATCTGCTTGCCGTAGCGGACGGGCTGCCAGTCTAGTTTGCCGAGGTTCAAGGGCTTGCCGGCTTCGACGGTGATGTCGGTCTTGGCGTACTCGCCAAGGACGCCATCGGCGAAGGCGTGCAGGGTGTAGTGGCCGGGGCGGACGTTGGGGATGGTAAATTTGCCGTCTTCGGAGCCATCGGCCCAGAACTGGTAGTAGTCGCCGTCGTGCGCCCAGGTGACGATATTGCCGTTGCCGGAGCGCTGTTGGAAGCCGCCCGAGGTGTTGATGTAGTCGGGGTGGGCAAGGCCGATGGTGAGGTGTGGGAACGTCTTCTTTGCGGCTTGCGGATCGTCCAGCACAAGCTGGCCGGTGACGGTGGCGCGCCCATCCTTGTGTGGATAGTCGACCCCCTGGACCCAGGCGTAGGGCCACGCGGCTTTGACCGCCTTGGATTTTTCGACGGCGTCATTCCAGAGCGCGAGCTGGTTGTCGTGCCACGCGGTGGGAACTGCGGGCTCACCGCTGCCATAGGAGACGTGAAACGCCTCGATATCTGCGGGGGTTGGCTCCTTGGCGTTCTCCAGCGAGTTGAAATAGACGAAGATGGGGCCGACGACGTGCTTCCAGTCCTCACCGGCGGGGATGTGATTGATGGCGCCGCCGGCGTAGTGGCCGCTGGTCCAGTAGTCGAGCACGGTGCCGCTCATGTGGTCAATCAGGTCGAGCTTCTCCGAGCCGCCGCCGATGTACTCGTTCGAGGGGTTAATGAAGTAGACGCCGATGTGGTCCTTCGTCGAGGACCATCCCCAGGCCTTCAACCGGTACATCACAGCGTTGTAGCTGTACTTGTGATCGACCGAGTTGGCATAGATACCGCTCTCCAGGATGCGCTGCTCCTTGGCGTGGATGACGACGCCCTTGCGCAGATCGTCGTCGGAGGTCATCAGCTGGTTGCGGTCCTGATCGACGGAGAGCCAGTCGAAGGTGCGGTTCATCGATTCGAGGATAAAGCGGCTCTCGCCTTCGCCGGCGGGCGGGTAGCTAGCCTTGTGGGTGTATTCGGCGTAGGTGTAGAAGCCGCTGGTGCCGCGTTCCAGGGCGTAGCGGGTTTCGATGTCCATGCCGCCGCCGCGCGGGCCGCCGGGCCGCGGGCCTCCCGGCCCTCTGCCTGCGCCAGGGCCACCGGGTCCTCTGCCTGCGCCGGGGCCGCCGGGGCCGGGTGCTCCAGGAACCCGCTGCTCCTGCGCCGCGGGTACGCCGCCGCCCGGGGGCCCGCCCATCGGGCTGGGGTTGTTGGCATCGCCGGGGTTGACGCCGAGGATGGAGACTTCGGCGCGTTCACCGCCATTGGTGGAAGGATCGATGGTCACCTTTGCCGTGACGGTGCCGGAGGGCGTCTGCTCCCAGAATTCGCCGCGGGTGAGAACCTCAACGCCGTGATAGACCAGCGACGAGAGGTTGCCGTTTCGTTTGAGGACGGTCATCTTGACGATGCCGTTGTCCAGGGTCCACGAGTCGCCATTGTCAGTGAGCGTGACCGGTTGGTTCACGGTAACCTTGGCGACCTTCGGGGCGGTCTGCGCCGTCGCGGCTGAGGCGAAGACAACCGACATGGCGACGAACGCAGATGCGGCGAGTAGCGGTGCTTTGAACATCAGACGACCTCTCAATATTGCCCTTGAAACTGTTTCTGCAAGCGCAAAGAACTATAGCTGTGGGGCTGGATATCCGTCAAAGAGACGAAGCCGGGCGGCGCGAAGACGCAGATAAGTTTCTTGAAAGGAGGCTGAAGCGGTAACGAGGCGATTATTGGCTCTTCCAGACTTGGCCGTCGCTGCTGATCCACAGGCCGCCGGAGTCGGTAGTGAGTTCAAAGGATGCGGGTTGAGGCGCGGCGGCGGAGGCTTTGGCGGCAGCGGGTGGGGCGGCGAGGGCGGCTGCGCTCTTTGCCAGCAGGTGCGGACTCGCGGAGGGTGCGAGGGCTACTTTGAGCGCGCGGCCAGTCCACTGCGCTGGGACCGGCTGCCAGGTTGCGCCTGCGTCTTCGCTGCGATAGAGCGTGCCGGCGGAGTCGAGGGCGAGCTGACGGCGGCCGCTGGAGACGAAGGATGTCGCCGGGAGCGCGCTGGGCAACCTGGGAAGGAGAGTGGTCTGGAGAGGCGCAGCCGCGGTGGTGGCGATCGCAGTTGCTTCGTCGGTGACGTAGAGCTGGTTGAGGTTGGCGGCGCCGGTGCCTCCGTAAATGCCTTGATTGGGGCTGGCGGACGAGGTCGCGGCCGGAGGTTGCTGGGCCTGCGCGCGGATTGAGTCGTACTGCGATGCGGAGGAATGAAGTTGAAGCCGGGCGCTAGAGGCGTGGAGATCCGGCGGCGGCAAGGCGCCAGAGACGGGCGGGCCGGCGGGTACGGGTGGGGCAGCGGTTACGAGAACCGGCGAGGGCGGCGGGGCGAAGCTGGCGCCATTCATGGTTCCGTGGACAGATTTCTTGTTCTCCTGGGTGTTGGCTGCGGCGGTCGCCTTGAGCTGGGTGACTGTCGCGAGGCTGCGGCCCTTCGGCGAAGGGTTGATGGCCGGTGGCTGAGGCGCCATGGGTCCTCTCGCGACAGCCGCGGTCTTCGCCGCATCCGGGAGTGCGGGAGAGGGAGCCGCAGATGGCCGCGGTCTCTCGGTTTGCCCCGGAACGGGCTTGGGCGAGGCCGCGGGTTCGGTTGGCGAAGTGGGGGAGGGGTGGAGTGGATTCTACGTGCACGGCGGTGACCGGCACTGCGGGCGCGTTGGCGTTGCGCAGATGGACGGTAACGAGGACGAGGACGGCGAGCGCGGCGGCGGCGGGGAATGCCACCATCCAACTGGCGAACCATGGCCTACGCAGTGCGACGGGCTGCGGAGGCGCGAACGCCTCGGGAACGCCCGTTTGAGCGAGGTAGACGACGGCGCGGCAGTCGGCGCAGGTGGCGAGGTGGGCGAGCGTCGCCTGCTGCTCATGGATCGGCAACGCGTGCTCGGCGAAGGCGTTGAGCTGATCCGCGTCGGGGTGCTGGCCGGGTTGGAAGGTGGTGGTCATTCGGATGCCCGTGGTTGGAGGGTTGCCGGGTGCGCGCGCGTTGTCTGATCGGAGAACGGGGTAGTTTGCGAAGTTTGCAGCAGGGCGCGCAGGTTTATCTCGAGGTCGCGCGGATCGGCCCCGAGAGCTTCTTCGGCGGCGCGCTTGCTGAGCCCGCCGGACTGAAGGTCGCGCAGAAGTTGCTTGCGCAGCTCGGCGGTGAGGCGCTTCAACTTGCGGCTGACGGTGGCTTCGTGGACGCGCAGCAGGCGGGCGATCTGGAGCAGCGTGTGCTGGTCGAGGAAGTAGGAGGCGAGCAGGAAGCGGTCGTCGGGGACAAGCTGTTCGAGGATGCGCGCGACGGCGTGGGTGAGGCGGTCGAGCTCAGCCGGGACCGGCGCGGCGGTGGATGTGGGTGCGGCAGCGTCCAGGTCGTCGAGCGGAGTTTCGCGGTGGGTGCGGCGGTGGTGGTCGATGTGGCGCTGGGCGAGGGTGGTGCGCAGCCAGCCCAGCAGCGAGCCGCGGCCGGAGTAGGACGCGAGCGGGGATTTACGCTGGCCGCCGCGCTCGGTGAGGCCGAAGAGCTCCGCGTAGAGGGAGTCGGCGAGATCGTGGCCGAGGGTGGCGGAGCCGGTGATGGCGATGGCGGCCTGGGTGAGGGGCGCGCGATAGAGATGCAGGAAACGTTGCCAGGCGGGCTCGCGGCCCAGCGCACAAGCATGGGCGAGCGCGAGATCGGGGAGGCGCAGGGCGCGGTAGAAGGCAGCTTCCTGGGCGGGGGTTGGATGCGTCTCGGTCGGCAGGCCGTAGTGGCATTTTGCGCCGACGGCTGCGAGCGCGGAGCCGAACTCCTCGCGGGCGAGGTCGCAGGATTCGGCATCGGCAGCGAGCCAAAGCTCGTGCAGGAAGGCGATGGGCAGGCCTGATGGGGCGCAGCTGTCGACGGACGCTGCGAGCGCAGACTCGGTGGATGGCAGAGGAAGGGTGAGCTCGCCGGGTTGGGAAACCGTATCCACGACTTTGACGATACTCCACTGATTTGGACGGGGCACTCGACGGGTTTGGACAAGAGAAGGGAGGACTTTCCGAAAAAAAACTGCAAGGAAGTTCGAGCGCCCCGTTCCTGTTTCAGAAGGCGGGCCCAGGCCCGTCCAAGAGGGAGGATTGTGATGCAGCGAGCAAGAGCGATTCGGTTAGGCGCGGGATTTGCAGCGGTCATGGCGGTGGTGCTGGCAGCGGGACGATGGGAGCCGGTTGCAGCCGGCGGTGCGGGTGGAGGATCGGCCAGCGGATATCGCGTGCTGAAGCCGGTTGAGAGCGGCGACCTGACGCTGTTCCCGGTGGTGCGGGACGATGGGAAGGCGCTGCCGTCCGATCAGTTCCTTACGCTGGATGAGGGGTTGAAGAGCGGCGAGGTGGAGGTGACCGAGGCGGGCAACGTGCGCGGGTTGGTGCGGTCGCGCGGTGGCGCTCCGGCGCAGCGCTACAAAGGCGACCAGGTGAATACGCTGGTGCTGGTGAACAACTCCAAGCGGCCGCTGCTGATGCTGGCCGGCGAGATTGTGACCGGCGGCAAGCAGGACCGGATCATTGCGCAGGACCGGATTGTTCCGGCGGGCGCGGACCCCATTGATCTGTCGGTGTTTTGCATCGAGCATGGACGTTGGACGGGCACTTCGGACAAGTTCGGAGCATCCGCAAAGGCGGCGAACGAGAGCATTATGGTGCAGCCGGCGGTGCGGCAGCAGGCAATGGTGGCGAAGGACCAGCAGCAGGTGTGGGATTCGGTGCATGGGGCAATTACATCGATGGCCGCGGCCGCGCCTCCCGATCCCAATGCGGCGCCGGGTGTGTATGGCGGGACTGGCTCCGCAAACCTCGCCCTGGGTACGACCAGCTATGCCAAGGCGGTGCAGAGCGACGCAGTGAGCAAGAAAGTGGATGAGGAAGCAGCTGGCTTGACTCAGTCGCGCGAGCAGGCGCTGGAGACACTGCGGCAGGAGCATGCACTGGGCGTAGTGGTTGCGGTGCGCGGCGAGGTGATCTGGGCGGACATCTTCTCGGATCCCGGATTGCTGGCACGATACTGGACCAAGCTGGTGCGGTCGTACGCGGCGGAGGAACTGGTGAGCTCGGGATCGCACGGGACGGCAAGCATGGCGGACGCGCAGCGATTCCTCGACACACCGGCGCATGGGACGGAAAACTCGCAGGGAGAGGTTGGTGTCTACCGCGATCGTGAGGTGAGGTCGGGCGGAACAGACTTGTTCACGCTGGAATCGCTGCTGCCGGGCACCGGGTACGACGTGCACATCAGCCGCGTGAAGCTGCGGGGGGCGAACCAGAATTATCCACCGCCGGCTGCCTACTAGGCGGCGTATAAGGATGGTGGAGCGGGGGGGGGGGCGATCAGTGCGATTGCCCTTTCCGCCGGTCCCACAGCTGTTGCAGAAATATCGCAACGACCATCATGACGAGCGCCTGGGTTTCGAAGCGGAAGCGCATATTCTCGCCAACCTCCACCAAGGAGACGACGGCAAAGAGATAGAAGACGGTGAGCGCCATAACCAGCGCGGCGACTTTACGCTCGCGGCTACCAGCCCAGAGAGCGGGACGCAAACGGAATGACAGCACGCAGGCGAAGACGAGCGCGTACCCGAGAACGGAGCTGACGCAGAGGCTGCAAATCCGCTGCACCACCATGGTGCGGCGCGTCGGCGAGGGCCCGACTTCGTCGGCAGGGAAGCCGAAGACGTTGCAACATACCCGCCTGACGATGCGGTCCACCGGGGCCAGCTTTTGATACTGGGCGACACTGGCGTTCCAGATTGGCCACAGTTCATCCTGGGTGAAGTAGATTGACGATGGTTCGAAGTAGAAGACGATGCCGAGGCCGGCGTTGTGCAGATAGAGCTTCGGGTCGTGACGCAGGAGAAACGCGATGTCCTTTGCCTGCGCATCGTGCATGCGCAGCATGGCGAGGGAGTTCCAGTTGGTCGCGCCGCCGGTGGCCTTGACGATGTCATCGAGTTCCGGTGCGCCCGTGGAAGGCACGAGCCAGTGCTGCCGGAGCCATTCGGGTTCGGGCTGGGTGGCGGGACGGCTCAAACTGCGACAGCCGGCCCTGGTCGATCCATGTCTGGAGCTGTGCTCCATAGGGCGGCTCGCCCCAATGCCGCGACATGCTGTACGGCCCCCAGGTGGTGGAGGTGAAATGGCGGAAGAGCAGATAGTTTTTTGCCGGCCAAAGCAAGGCGAGAAACAGGGCGACCGCACCGGCGCGTGCGATCTGCCTGCGAGCGATAC
>CAWBFL010000110.1:0-5758 GCA_963787905.1 uncultured Acidobacteriaceae bacterium
AACCTATCTCGCCGCCAGCGTCCGCAGCACGCCCACATTCCGCGCCTCATCTCCCGGAGCATCCACCGGCGTCTCCGCAATAAACGCGCAGTGCGCGAACCGCGCATCGTGCAGCAGCCGCCGAAACGCCGTCGCGCCAATCGTTCCCTCGCCGATATGCTCGTGCCGGTCCAGCTTCGACCCAAACGGCGCCTTCGCATCGTTCGAGTGCCACACCTTCACCGCATCGATCCCCACCGTCGCCTCCACCAGCTTCATCGCGTCGATGTACCCATCCTCGCTCACGATGTCGTACCCGGCCACGTGCAGGTGGCAGGTGTCCAGGCACACCGCAACCGGAGCGCACGCCTTCAAGTGCTCCACCAGCTCCGCCACCTGCTCCAGCTTGCCGCCCAGCGAGAACTCCGCTCCCGCCGTATTCTCAATCAAAATTTTGAAGTCCGCGCCCTGCCACTTCACTCCGTCAATCGCCCGCTCAATCGACTCCGTGGCCAGCCGCAGTCCCTCCTCGCGCGTCAAGCCCCTTCCAACTCCCCGGATGCAGCACCAGGAACTCCGCGCCCAGCGCCAGCGCCCGCTCCACCTCGCCGCGAAACGCTGCAACGGAATTCACCCTCACACTCTCCGTCTGGCTGCACAGGTTGATCAGGTAGCTCGCGTGCACCGCCACCGGTCCCACATCGTGCTCCGCGCGCAGCTCGCGCAGCTTCTTCGCATCTTCGGGCTTCACCGCCGCCGCCTTCCACGCCCGCGGGCTCGACGAAAAAATCTGGAATGTGTTCGCCCCCGCCTCCACCGCGCGGTTGACCGCCGTCCATACTCCGCCCGCCGTACCCACATGCACGCCAATGCGCCGCTTCCCGCCCTGTTTTGCCATGCCTTCGAGCCTATCGCACAAGCTGGGTGTCCCACATCTCGAATCGGCGGAGTGGCATCGCCTTGCCGCTACCGCTCCATCGCCGCGGGATGTATCATCGCCATGTTTCCAGATTGCTCTGAATCGGTCCAGCCAATCCACGCCGGCAAGCTGACCCCATCCTTCGCACGACTGAAAGGACCCATCCATGCCCGAACCGCAAAACTTCAAGAACCACGCCCGCTTCGATCCACCCTGGCACTTCATCATTGCGCCCCTGCTTCTGCTGAACATCATCTTTGCCGTCGTCGCCATCGTCCGCAGTTATCCCGATCACTTCCACCTCTATGTCTGGTGGGTGATCATGGCGATCGTCGGCCTCATGGCGGTGGGCAAGGCGCGCGCGCACTCCATGGTCGCGCAGGACCGCATCATCCGCCTGGAAGAAAAGCTCCGCTTCGCCGCGCTGCTGCCCCCGGACCTGCTCGCCCGCAGCCAGGCCCTCAGCGTCCGCCAGATCATCGGCCTGCGCTTTGCCTCCGACGACGAACTCCCCGGCCTGGTCAAGCGCGCCCTCGACGAGAACCTCACCGAGAAGCAGATCAAGCAAGCCATCAACAACTGGCGCCCCGATTACCTCCGCGTCTAGCGCGGGAAACTATTTGAGATATTCCCTAATCCGCGCGCTCCCGGGCGACAGGCCGCCACGTCCAACCTGTAGCCTTCACAAATTCCGGGACCGATCATCGGAGCGTCTATGAAGATCATCCGCCGAGCGTTGGGTCTTTTTCTCGCCTTTTGCTGTTCTCTCCTGCCCGCGCAGGCTCCATCCACGCAAAAGGATGCGGTGTCCGCGCCAGCCACCGGGCCGCTCATCGTCGATGTCCATGCTTCGCCCTACCGCGCAAAGACGTATTACACCAACAATATCGGCCACCATCGCTTCGACATGCACGATGCGACCATTCTGGACCTGATCGCCTTCGCCTACGATCGCCGGGACGACACCATCCTGGGAGGGCCAACCTGGATCGACCTCGACCGCTTTGACGTGGCCGCCGAGAACGATTCGCTGGAGCCGCAAAAGTTCTCCGCTCCGAGTGCCGACCCGGCAACCCCCGGCAAGAACCCGTATGAGACGATGCAGCCGGTTATCCAGCGCGTCTTGACCGAGCGGTTCCACCTGAAAACCCACATCGATCAGCGCCCCATGCCCGGCTATCTCCTCGCCGTCGGCAAGGATGGCATCAAGGCTCCCGAGGCCAAGGATCCGGCGGCGGCGCCCAACTGCCGCAGCGACCAGGACAAGGCAGCGCCCGAATCAGAGACCCTCACCTGCACCTCCCTGACGACGACGCAGATTGTGAAGTGGTTCAGCGGCGTCTATCCGCACGCCCTTGTCGATCGCACCGGGCTCACCAAGTCCTACGACGTCACCATGCGCATGTCGTTTGCCAACCTCAACACGCGGGATGAATACATCCGCATTTTCACCGATGCGTTTCGACAGCTTGGTCTCAACGTTGAATTGGGTGACGTGTTGCAGCCGGCAATGGTGGTCGACTCCGTCGAGCGGCCCACGCCCAATGATCCCGATATCGTCAAACTGATCCCTCCGCCGCTTAATCTGGAGTTTGAGGTCGCGACCATCAAACCGGCGGCGGAAGACGAAAGGCCGGACCAAATCCGCTCTACCCCGACAGAGATCACCTTCTCCGACTTCACCATTCAGGGGCTCATCACGCGGGCCTTCCAGTTCCCCACCGGCGCGATGATCTCCAATCGGCCGCCGTGGCTCAACGTGGCGCGCTATACCGTGCTGGTCAAGCTGCCGCCGGAGATCGACGGTCGGGCGCTCTATCAAAATCAGGACGAGATCGCCATCATGCTGCAGAAGTTGCTGGCAGATCGCTTTGGGCTCAAGTACCACTGGGGCGAGCAGACGCTGGATGGCTGGGCGCTGCTGGGCGGCACACCGAAGATGAAGAAGGCTGATCCGAACTCGCGCAGCTTCTGCAAATGGGGAGCGCCCCCGGGCGAGAAGAGTATGAACTCCGGGCCCGACGCGCTGTACGACAATCAGTCCTACTGCCAGAACGTAACCATGGCGCAATATGCCGACATGATGCAGGCATTCACCGGTTCGGATATCAAGTATCGTGTCGTCGACAAGACCGGCCTCGCCGGCTCGTGGAACTTTACTCTCTATTACACGAGCGCAGCCAAGCTCAAGGCTGCTGCGCCACCCGTCAACGCCACCAACGCCAAACCCGCAGACTCCGCGGCCGATGCCTCGACCGATCCGGTCGGGGGCATGACGCTTCAGGACGCCGTGCGCAAGGAACTCGGCCTTCAACTGGTGAAGCAGCCGGAAACGTATCCCGCGCTGGTGCTGGACCACATCGACCAGACGCCCACCGACAACTGACCGCTCAGTACACGTCCCGCTCGTACCGCTTCTGCTTCTTCATCGCCGCAAGATACTCCGCCGCCTGCTCCAGCGTGCCCTGCGATCCTTCCGCGATCGCATCCAGCAGCGCCTGCTCCACCGACTTCGCCATGCGCGACGCGTCCCCGCAGACATAGAAGTAGGCGCCGCGCTGCAGCCACGCATACAGCTCCGCCGAGTGCTCGCGCATGCGGTCCTGCACGTAAATCTTCTCCGCCTGGTCGCGCGAGAACGCCGTATCCAGCCGCGTCAGCACGCCGTCCTTCTGCATCGCGGTGAACTGTTCCTCGTAGAGAAAGTCCGACGCGCGGTGCTGGTCGCCGAAAAACAGCCAGTTGTCCCCGCTCGCACCCTTCGCCTGCCGCTCCTCCAGAAACGCCCGGAACGGCGCCACGCCCGTCCCCGGCCCCACCATAATCACCGGCGCCGAGTCGTCCTCCGGCAGCTTGAAGTTCTGGTTCACGGCCAGGAAGATCGGCAACACCGCTCCCACCTGCGCCCGCTCGCCCAACTGTCCGCTGGCCACGCCTTGCCGGTCGCGCCCATGCGTGTCGTAGCGCACCACCCGCACGCTGGTCTCCGCGGTATCCGGATGCACCAGCTGGCTGGACGCAATCGAATACAGCCGCGGCACCAGCCGCTGCAGCACGTTGAACAGCTCCTGCGGATTCCTCACCGCTCCGGGAAAGTCATTGAGCAGGTCGATGAACTCCCTGCCCCAGCAATACTCTTCCGCGCGCGCCTTGTTCTCCGGCCCCACCAGCTGCTTCAGCGCGTCGTATCCGCGCCCGCCCACGCCCGCCGCGCCCGGCAGCTTCGCATACTGCCCAATCGCTCCCCGCGCCAGCTTGCCGATGGTCAGCCGCGTGCGCAGCGCCTCCTCGAAGCTGATCTCCACCTTGTAGTGGTCGAGCACCCGCTCGTCCCCCGTAAATCCCAGCGCCGCCAGCACCTCCGCGACCGCCTCCGCGCGGTTCTCCGGAACCACGCCGATGGCATCGCCCGGCGCGTAGGTCATCCCCGCCTCCAGCGCAAAGGCCAGGTGCCGCGTCTCTTTCTCCGACCCCTCGCCGCTCAGCAGGTAGTTCGTCACCACCGTGGAGAAATATGGATTGTTCCGGGTGTACTTCTGCTCCGCCGGGCTTGCTTCGGCGCCAACCGCCGTCCCTTCAACCTCGCTCATCCGATGATTGTAAACCGGCCTCTTCGTGACGCGCATTGGGCTGCGCCTTGGCGCTCCTGCCGGTCGCCACAGGATTTCTTCCCGACCAGCGGAAGGGCCACGCGAAGCGGTATACACGGCACGAAGTGCCCGCCGCCCGCGCAGGGCGCTCGTCCGGCAGGACCCCGGCGCTAAAATAAGCATGTGCTGACTTCGCCCGCCACGCTCTCCGGCATCCGCGCCAAAATCGAGTCCCGCCAACGCATCTCGCCCGAAGACGCCCTCACCCTGTGGCGCGAGGCCAGCGACGCCGACCTCCGCTCGCTCGCCTCCCAGGTGCGCGCGCGCTTCCACTCCCCATCGGCCTGCACCTACATGCTGATGCGCATCATCAACTACACCAACGTCTGCGTCGCCCAGTGCGACTACTGCGCCTTCTACAAACTCCCCGGCCAGGAGGGCGGCTACGTCCTCTCGCACGATCAGGTCTTCGCCAAGCTCGACGAGCTGCTCGCCCTCGGCGGCGACCTCGCCGGCTTCAACGGCGGCTTCAACCCTCACCTCCCGCTCGACTACTACTGCGACCTCTTCCGCGCCATCCGCGCCCGCTACGGCGACCGCCTCGAGTTCTACGCCCTCACCATCGCCGAGTTCATGTACCTCGCCGACCACGCCAAACTCAGCTACGCCGATGCCGCAGCCCGCTTCCAGGCCGCCGGCGTCCGCTGGATCACCGGCGGCGGCTCCGAGATCCTCACCGAAGACTTCCGCGCCCGCCACAGCAAGTTCAAATACACCGTCGCCCAATACTTCGAAGCCCAGCGCGCCCTCGTCGACGCCGGCCTGCGCACCTCCGCCACCATGGTCATCGGCTTCGACGAAACCATCGAGGAGCGCATCGAACACCTCGAAAGCACCCGCGCCTTCCAGGACCAGGTCCTTGCCTCATCTCATCCCGAAGCCCTCGCCAGCTTCCTCTGCTGGACCTTCAAGCCCTGGTTCACCGCACTTGGGAGCCAGCTCGGCGGCATCGAGATCTCCACCGGCGAATACCTCCGCCACCTCGCGCTCAGCCGCATTTACCTCGACAACATCCCCCGCATCCGCACCTCCGTCCTCACCCAGAACGAGCGCGCCCTCGAAGGCCTCCTCTACGGCGCCGACGACTTCGATCTCCCCATCGAAGACGAAGTCACCCAGCTCGCCGGCGCCACCATCAGCCTCAACTTCGACCGCCTCCTCGCCGCCGCCCGCACCCTCGGCTTCACCCCCACCTACCGCCACGTCGCCC
>CAWBFL010000111.1:0-12848 GCA_963787905.1 uncultured Acidobacteriaceae bacterium
CCGGCTGGAATACTCCACCGCTCGAACAATAAATGTCGTCATAACAATAAATGTCATCATTCTGACTCGCAGAGTCAGAATCTCCGTCGTTGCTCTTAATCTCGTCATTCTGAGCGCAGCGGAGAATCCCCGCATTTGTCTTTGCCCAGGCCTTCCCCATCTGACCGTCATCCTGAGCGAAGCGCAGCGGAGTCGAAGGACCCCGACGAACTCCCCGCACCCATACGGCCAATACGTTCCACCTCCAAGTCCTGAACGGCGTCACCAAACGCCGAGAGCCCGGGGCGCCGTGCTCATCCCCGCATGGAAAAGGTTAGCCCCTTAGCTCGCCGTCTCGGCCCGAGCCACTGCCGGGTGCCCCCTTGACGACAGCACCATCCTCATGACCGGGGTCGAACTCCCACAAACCAAAGACCTAACTGCACCGTTTCCCACACCGCTGCCATTGACACCCCGCATAGAATCAAGGATAGAGGGGGACTGGGTGATATGGCTTGGGCTAAACCTCAATACAGCCGAACGAAGATCGACCTAGCAGGAGAAACCCTGCTAATTGACCCCCAAGACATTGGTGCGGATTACGATTCCTATATCGAAGCATGGGAAAATCGCGAGGCCGCCATAGAAGTCATCAATAACTGGCGCGCGATTCATAGCTATCCACTTCAAACCGTAAAAATGACTCTGAAGCGCAGGGCTCAGCGCATTGACCCTACTGCCATCGTTGCGCAGCGGTTGAAGAGACTAGCTTCAATTAGATTGAAACTCAAGATTAGCTCAGAGGCCGGGCAACATCCGAATCTCTCGCAGATGCAGGACATTGGCGGGTGCCGGGCAGTCATGAAAAACGTTGAGCAGGTCAGGCATCTGGAAAAGGTCTTCCATGAAGCGGCTGCAAAGCATCCAGATCGCGGACCTCAACACTCAAAAACCTATGACTACATCGCTACGCCAAAGGCTAGTGGTTATCGAAGCGTCCATTTGGTCTATCGCTTTCGGAGTGAATCACCCCAACATTCCTGCTACAACGGGCAGCGGATTGAGATTCAATTGCGGTCGCGTCGCCAACACTATTGGGCGACCGCGGTCGAGATTTATTCCACATTCAGCGGGGAAGCCCTGAAATCGAACATCGGAAGCGATGATTGGAAGCGGTTTTTTGCTCTCGTCTCAAGCGCTATCGCCATCGCCGAAAAGTCTCCATGCGTGCCGAACACCCCTGACTCGTTAGACGGACTGAGGCCAGAGTTGAGAGACCTGTACCGCCGCTTGAACGTGTTTCATGTATTGAGCGGGTACTCGTCTGGCATCAAATTCACGAAAGATAGCCCAGAACTGCACGTTAAGAATGCGGACGTTTATTTGCTGGTTCTCGATCCAGACCAGTTTTCCGTGGTTGTCACTCCATATAGAAGAGATCAACTTGCGGCAGCTAATGCCAAGTACGCGCAAATAGAAAAGGATCAGCCGAAGCTACAAGCTGTGCTGGTCTCGGCTGATTCACTCGCCGGATTACAGGTTGCGTATCCCAACTACTTTCTCGACACAACCGAGTTCATAAAGATGGTGCAAACAGCAATGGGCGTGGAACCCGACGAAAACAAACCTGGCATATGACGCACGGTGCACGATACATGACAACCTCGTCGTCAGCGCTGGTTCCAACACCCACAAACCAAAGAGTCAACCCCGCCTTTCCCACAGCCAAAACCTTGACACCCCAATTAGAATTAAGACTAGGGCAAAGAAGCGTTGCGCGCTCGCGCGGGACTTCCCTTTCGCCCCAGCTTCAACCCGGACCGAGGTCCGCCAGGCCACCCTTGACATCCCGGCCAGCCTCAAAATGTCCGTACCAACCCGGACCGGTTCCAGACTTACCCCGGACTAAGTCCATACTTAACCACTTTAGAAGTCGTACTTTAGTGACTTTAAGTACGGGGGGGAGCCCCCCTCATTCCGCTGCGCCGCTTTTGATCTCTTTCAGCCACTCCAGGCTGTAGCGCTCAATCGCCACGCGCACCAGTTGGCTCCGCGTCCGCACGCCGGCCTTGCTGAACAGCTCCTGGATGCTGGCCTTCACCGATGTCTCCGAAACCTGCATCCGCGCCGCAATCTCCTTGTTCGTCAGCCCGTCGAGAATGCTGCGCAACACCTGCCGCTGCCGGTCGGTCAGCGACCGCACATTCGCCGGCGAACTCGCCTCGTCCTGCCCGCTCGCCGCGCTGCGCAGAATGCCCGGGTCCCACCACGTCTCCCCCGCGGACACGCGATGGATCGCCTCAATCAGCAGCCGCGGGTCGCTGTGCTTCAGCACGATCCCGGAGACTCCGGCATCCACCGCGGCCAGCGTAGCTCCCGACCCCATCCCCGCCGTCACCATGATCACCTTGGTGTCGCTGCCCCGGAATCCCAGCCGCGCCAGCAGATCGGTGCCAATCTCATCGCCCAGGTCGTAGTCCAGCAGCACCACGTCGATGGCGTCGGTATACAGCGCCTGGCGGCCTTCCGCCACCGTGGAACAGCGCGCCACCACCTCGAACGCAGGATCCGTCTCCAGCAGCCGCACCAGGCTCTCGCGAAACAGCATGTGGTCGTCGATCAGCAATATCCGGATGCGGTCGATCATGGGATCCTGTTCGCCTCAGCGCACTGGCGCCAGTTCTACCACAAAGCAGGCGCTGCCCGGCAGCGGGAGATAGCGCAGATCGCCGCCGAACGAGCGGGCAAACGCGCGCGCCAGGTACAAGCCCAGCCCGGTGTTCTGCGCGCCCGTCTGGAAGGGACGAAACAGCTCCGCCGGTTGCGCGACACCGCCGCCATTATCCAGAATCTCCACCGTCACCCGCTTGCCTTCGTTCTTCGCCCAGATGGTCAGCGACTTGTCCGACGCCTTCTGCTCCAGCGTCCGAATACTGTTGGTCGTCAGGTTCAGGAACACCTGCATCAGGTTCGCCCCGTCCGCCCATACCAGCGGCAGATCCGGATCCAGCCTCCAGATGCACTGGATGTCTTTGTCCTGCAGCGAAGGCGCAATCACAATCCGCAGATCGTCCAGCAGCGCCAGCAGGTCGACTTCCATGGCTTGGTCGGGATACGGGCGAAGATCCACGGCGGCAATTCGTTCCAGCGCCACCACCAGGTTGCCCAGCGCCTCAAAGTCCTTGTCCTGGGCCAGCTGATCGTTGCGCGAAAGGTTGCGGTGCACCAGCGCGATCGCGCCGCAAACGTTGCGGACTTCGTGCGACACGGCGCCCACCGCAATCCGCGACCCGGCCAGCATCTGGTGCAGGCTGGCCTCCTCGCGCGTGCGAAACTCCTCCGACGAGTCCAGGATCAGCGCAGCCAGCCGCGGGCCCGAGCCCGTCTGGTAGGTCGAGAAGCAGATCTCCGCCAGAAATCCCTCGCCGTCCTCGCGCTGGCCGCGCGACTGCATGACCGTACGAAACAGCGATTCCTGGTCTCCCGGCCGGAAATCTTCGAGAGCGACGGAAAGTAACGGTGAATGGATCGCCCCAGCAGCGCCGGCGGCTTCACCCCCAGCATTCGGTGCGCCCCCTCGTTCGCCATCAGCACGGACCCGTCCGTGTCCGCCGTGATGATCGCCGCCGGGCTGCTTTCAATCAGCACCGTCAACTGCTCCTCGGCCTCGCGCCGGGCGTCGCTCTGCTCTTCAATCTCATGCAACTGCCGCAGGATAATCTGCCGGTTGCGGTTCACCTCATAAACAAACACGCCGATGAAGAAGAACGCCATGAAATACAAAACATCGCGCGGCAGGCCGGTGCGCAGGTGCCACGCATACTGGTCGAACTCTTCGGTCAGGTAGGTGCATATGGCAGCGGCAACCGCCGTCTGCCACGGCTTCAGCACCTTGCCCAGCATCAGCATGGGCAGCAGGTAGAGAAACCCCAAGGGCACTTCTTCGACCACCAGCCAGTCGACCACCGCGATCAACGCGATGAAAGTGCCCGCCCAAATGAGCGTGGTGCGCTTGCTGCCGAGAAAGAACGACGAAAACATAGCTCTCACTTGATTCCGTAATGTCGCCAGCCCTTTCCACCGGCGCTTGGCTGCGCTGCGGCCGGAGCAAAAGGCCCGGCAACAGTATCTCGCGTTACGGCCGGTTCTCCATGCCACCGGCCTTTATTGTCAGCCCAACTCGCCTCTGCGAGTCCCCATCCGTCCAAAAGATAGCCATTCTTGATCGAAAGAGGGCCAATTCTCCCCCACCTGCATAACTCCGGGTCAAGCCAGACCATCCCGCCAATATAATGATTTCGAAGAGTTTGGACTCTGGTGCCGCAGCGATTCCTGTGCGACCGCCCCCAATCCCTGAGCTTTGCTCATGCCGTCCCGATGGTTGGAGTGCATTTCGTACCAGATGCATTCCATGGAGCCGCCATGAGAATGCGTCTTTATACAGTCTTTATGTTCTGGAGTTCGATGCAGAACAGCACAGCCAATCCGATCTTCCGGAACCAGACGCCCGGCCGCGCAATCTGCGAGGTGAATCGGTAGATGATTCGCCGCCTTGTCGACTTCGCGCTCAACAACCGTTGGCTGGTGGTCGGCGCCACGGTCATCCTTTTCGCCTGGGGCGCCATCTCCTTCCACAGCCTTCCCGTGGAAGCCTATCCCGACGTCGCCAACAACTATGTCCAGATCATCACCCAGTGGCCCGGCCGCGCCGCCGAAGAGGTGGAGCAGCAAATCACCATTCCCATCGAGATCCAGATGGCCGGCATCCCCCACCTCGAACACCTGCGATCCACCTCGCTCGCAGGCCTCTCCAGCATCATGCTCATCTTCGACGACGATTCGGTGAACAAGGACAATCGCCAGGAGGTCTACCAGCGCCTCGGCCTGGTCACCTTGCCCGCCGGCCTGCAGCCGCAGATGGGCACGGACTGGAGCCCCGTCGGCCAAATCTACTGGTACACCCTGCGCTCCACCAATCCCGCCTACGACAGCATGGAACTTAAGTCGCTCGAGGACTGGAAACTCGAGAAAGAATTCAAGTCCGTTCCCGGAGTGGTCGACGTTTCCAGCTTCGGCGGCATGACGCGCGAGTACCAGATCCGCGTCGACCCCGACAAACTCGTCGCCTACGGCCTCTCCATTGGCCAGGTCGAGCAGCAGATCGCCAACAACAACGTCAACGCCGGCGGCAACTTCATTGAGCAGGGCGACCAGCAGATCAATGTCCGTGAAGTCGGTCTCTACCGCAACGTCCAGGACATCGAACAGACCGTTCTCAAGACCCAGAATGGCGCAGCGCTGCACGTCAGAGACATCGCGACCGTCGTCCAGGGGCCGAAGATACGCCTGGGCCAGATCGGCAAGACCTGCCGCTTCGGCGCAACGCCGGCCACCGAGTCCGACCCCACCGACCGCCCCGATCGCTGCGTTGAACAGGTTGACCAGGACGGCAAGCCCGCCATCATCGCAAAACAAGATGGCAAGCTGATCGACGATGGCGATGTCGTCGAGGGCATCGTCCTGCTGCAGAAGGGCGAAAACTCCGACCCCGTGCTCGAAGGCATCCACCAGAAGGTGGCCGAACTGAACGACCACGTCCTTCCACCCGGCGTCAAGATCGTTCCCTTTCTCGATCGCAGCGACCTGCTGCACTACACCACCCACACCGTGCTCCAGAACCTCAGCGTCGGCATCTTCCTCGTCGTCATCGTTCTGTTTCTCTTCCTCGGCAACGTGCGCGGCGCCTTCATCGTCGCACTCACCATGCCGTTTGCCCTGCTCTTCGCCGCGATTTGCCTCGATCTGCGCAACACCCCGGCCAACCTGCTATCGCTCGGCGCGCTCGACTTCGGCATGGTGGTCGACGGCTCCGTGGTCATGATCGAGAACATCGTCCGCCATCTCAGCCACACCCGCAGGCAGGGCCTTACGCCGGCCCAGCAGATCCGCGAAGCCGCGCACGAGGTGCAGCGCCCCGTCTTTTACGCGCGCGGCATGATCATCGCCGCATACCTGCCGATCTTTACGCTCCAGGCCGTGGAAGGCCGCCTGTTCAAGCCCATGGCCTGGATGGTGAGCTTCGCTCTGCTCGGCGGCCTTCTGTTCTCCATCCTGATCGCTCCGGTCCTCGCCAGCTTCGCGTTCGAGCACGGAGCTACCGAATGGGAAAACCCGGTCATGGTGTGGCTCACCACCCGCTACCGCAGCGCGGCGAAGTGGACCATCGAGCACCGCACGTTCACTCTCAGCGCGGCGCTTCTCACCTTCCTGCTCGCCATCTTCCTCGGCTTCAGCGGCATTATCGGGTCGGAGTTCCTGCCCCACCTCGACGAAGGCTCCATCTGGGTCCGCGGTACGCTTGCTCCGTCCACCGGCCCCACCGAAAGCCTCCGCGTCATGAATGAAGCACGCCTGCGCCTCAACTCCTTCCCGGAAGTTACCAAGGTGGTCAGCCAGACCGGGCGCCCCGACGACGGCACCGACACCACCGGCTTCTTCAACACCGAATACTTTGTCGACCTCAAGCCGAAAGAGCAATGGCGCCCCGTCTTCCACCAGGACAAGGACAACCTCATCGCCGCCATGGATCAGGAACTGGAGAAGATGCCCGGGGTCGGATGGAACTTCTCCCAGCCCATCTCGGACAATGTCGAAGAAGCCGTCAGCGGCGTCAAGGGCGAACTCGCCGTGAAGATCTACGGCGATGACCTTGGCACACTCGAAGCGCTCGGCAATCAGATCGTTTCCATCATGACTCCGATCCAGGGGGTGCAGGACCTTGGACTGTTCCGCGTCATCGGCCAGCCCAACCTCAACTACACCGTCGACCGCGACGCCGCAGCCCGCTTCGGCATCAATGTCGCCGACGTGCAGGACGCGATCCAGACCGCCGTCGGCGGTAACGCCGTCACCCAGGTGCTGCAGGGCGACGCGCGCTACGACGTCGTCGTCCGCTACCTGCCCCAGTTCCGCTCTACCCAGGAAGCCATCGACAATATCCGCTTGCTTGCCCCCAGCGGCGAGCGGGTTGCGCTC
The DNA here is from genome assembly GCA_963787905.1 of uncultured Acidobacteriaceae bacterium. Taxonomy (GTDB): domain Bacteria; phylum Acidobacteriota; class Terriglobia; order Terriglobales; family Acidobacteriaceae; genus Edaphobacter. The sequence continues at coordinate 7,015 of CAWBFL010000111.1, forward strand.
TCGCAACTGACCGCGATCAAGACCGAGGACGGGGCCGAAGAAGTTTACCGCGAAGCCGGTCAGCGCTACGTCGCCATCAAATACAGTGTGCGCGACCGCGACCTCGGCTCAACCGTCGAGGAGGCCATCCGCAAGGTCCATGCCCAGGTCAAGCTGCCGCCCGGTTACAAGATCGATTGGGCCGGCGAGTATGAAAGCCAGAAACGCTCTTCGCGCCGCCTGATGCTGGTGCTGCCCATCACCCTCATCGTCATCTTCGTCATCCTGTATATGATGTTCCACTCGGGCAAGTGGGCCCTGCTCATCCTGGTCACCGTATCCATGGCGCCGGTCGGTGGGCTGCTGGCGCTGCTGTTGTCTCATACCAATTTCAGCGTCTCCACCGGAGTCGGCTTCCTTGCGCTCTTCGGCGTCTCGGTGGAAACCGGCGTCATCATGCTGGAATACATCAACCAGTTGCGCGCCCGCGGCCACTCCATCGAGGAGGCGGCCATCGAGGGCGCCGTCCTTCGCCTCCGTCCCATCATGATGACCATGCTGGTCGCCACGCTCGGCCTGCTGCCCGCGGCAACCTCGCACGGCATCGGCTCCGATTCGCAGCGCCCCTTCGCCATCGTCATCGTCGGCGGGCTCATCGGAGCGCTGGTCATCAGCGTCTTTCTGCTGCCGACGCTCTATGTGTGGGTCGCGCGTCCGCAGGACATCCTTCCCCTGCCCGAAACCGACTTCGAGGAATAGAGGAATCAGCGGGGGGCAAGACGATGTCGCCGCCAGGCGAACCAATCGCACCCACAAAAGCTCTTTGTCGTTATCGGCGCGATCGGGGTGAGTCGGGGTTAAGCATTACGCCGGACTAGAACGTAAACGACAACCCGCCCTGCACCGTCCGCGGAGACTGCGCCAGGAACAGCGTCCGTCCATCCGCCGACAGGAATGGCTGATAGCCCTCAGCCAGCAGGTTGGTCACATCCACCGTCGCTTCCAGCCCCGGCGGCAACCGGTCGCCCCAGCGCAGCGCCTGCCGCACATAGAAGCTGAAGTACGCCTGGCCGCCGGCTGCGTCGTAGGCATCGACCGCCGTCACCAGGTGGCGCGGCTGCCAACGGTAGGATACCTGCAGCGTCGTCCCCGTCCGCAGGACCCGGCCGTCCATCGCCGCGATGGCCGTCTCGGCCGCCTCCGGATGCAGCCCCGCCGAGACTTCAGGCAGTCCCTCGCTGCTCGAATCCCGCATCGACAGCGCCGCGCCGGTCGCAACCTCCAGCGTCGCCCGCAAACTCGCCGTCAACGGCTCCGACAGCGCAACGCTCATCCCATTGGCCGTATACCTGGCGCCCAGGAAGCGGAAGCTGCCAGTCGCCGTGTCCACCACCACCCCGCTCGCCCCGGCGCCGGCCGCGAGGTCCGCCGAACTCATCGTTCCGGTCCCGCTCACTGCCGGTCGCTCGACTGCATCGTGGTAAACCACCGCCGTCACCGCACCGTGGCCCGCCTTGCGGCTCACGGACAACTCCTGGTGGTTTCCCTGCTCCGTGGCGAGCTGCCCGCCGCTCACCGCGGCCACCGGCAAATCCGAAGCGATCGAATCTAAGCCGTCAAAGTCCTGCAAGTCGCGCGAAGTCGCCAGCCGGTACCGCACCGCCCACACCTCGCCCGGATGCACCGTCACCTTCAAGAATGGCTGCGCCGTCAGCGCCGTTCCGCTGGTATGGATCGCGTAGACCGTTCCCCCGGCTTCCACGTCCACCGCGTCGCCCAGTTCAATCTTCCGGGCGCTGGCCATGCGCATCACTTGTTCCCCGGCCGCATTCCCGCTGCTCATCAACTCTGGATGCGAAGCGTAACTGACCACCAGCCGCGAAGCGCCCACCAGCGCCTGCGTGCTTCCATATCCCGCGTCCACTTCCATTGGCGCCCCGCCGCCGTCGTGGGAATCCGCCACGGCAATACTCGCCCGTACCACCACGTCCGCGCCGGCCTGCGTCACCCGGTCCAGCGCCACCACGTTGCGCACGCCGCCTGCTCCGAAGCCTCCATCGCCGCCCATGGCAGAAGCCCGCACCTTGACTGGCGCGCTCCGCGAACCCGCTTCCGCCTGCGCCGATACCGGCACAATCTCACCATCGCCGAGTATCCGCAGAATGGGCCGGTTGGCCGCCGACCGCAGCGTCCACGTCCAGTCGTCGCCAGGCTCATCCGGCTTGCGCCGCTCCGCCGGCAGCCACGACGCCGGGTCCGACAGCATGCTCAGCGTAAGGTCCACCGTGGCCCGCATGCCCGTCCGCAACTGGAGATTGCCCTTGGTCGCCGGCGCGAACAGGGCAGCCGTCGCCCGCACCTGGTATCGCCCCGGAACCAGGTTCCCGATCCGGTATCGGCCGTACATGTCCGTAAACGCGGTAGCCACGCTGACTGAGTCCGCGGCCAGCACCTGCACCATCGCGCCCATCTGGGCTACGCCCCGCGCATCGCGCACCACCCCGGAAACCGCTGCCATCGAAGCCGCAGCCGGAACGCCGACGCCAGTGAAAGCATCAGTGCGCCAAACGCGAGATCCAATCCGTATCGTTTCCAGCTACGTTGCACAGTCAGCATCACCCTGTGCGTCGATGGCCTTCTCCTCAAGTGACGCGCCGCTAAAGGAAGGCCCGTCAGGACGTCTCGCGCTGGCCACCGATCATCGCAATCGCATCCGCGTCATCGTGTCGCCTGAAGACCGCGCTTCCGCCTTCAAGTTGTTCCGGCCGAGCGCTCTGCCTGCCGCGCTTCGACCCTACTTCATCCTAGCCCCAAACTCAGTCTACGGAAAACTTCTCGGTCGCTTCCGTCTGCTGCTTGGTGACTCCGTCGTTCACCTTGATGCTCACCTGGTACATCCCCGGCTGCAGGCTGGCCAACGGAAGACTCTTCTCCAGCGTCAGCTGCTCCGCATTCGGACTCATCTTGGTGGTCGATTCCTGCGCATCCAGCACCGCTTTCTGCGTATCCAGGTCGGTGATCTGGTATTCGATGGTCGCGTTGTTCTGCTTGCTCTTTTCATCGATGCCCAGGTTGTACACCTGCATCCAGAAGTTCAGGTCCTGCGCGCGGCTGAACTTGGGCGGCACACTGGGCCCTCCCGATCCAACCCGCGGCCGGACATGGGTATCGCCAATGGTGAACGCGCCCGCCCCAATCTCCTTCGACGGCACCCGGTACATCTGGTCCGCCAGGATCAGCGAGGAATGCCCCAGCGTGTCGTCATCGTAGCGCGGCACATTCACCGCAAACGTCTGGTGCCCGATATGGTCCGGATTGTTGACATCCTTGATGGCAATGTCGACCTTGTACAACCCCGGGCGCAATGCCAGCGCAGCCCAATACACCGACGCTTGCTTTTGCTTCGCCGCCAGCAGTTCACTCGGCGAGGGTACCGTCAGATTGTCCCCAAAGGTCTGGACGATCTTGTGGGTCATGTTCGACACCCGTCCCTGGATTTCGACCTTCCCCTCCGACACGCCATCCTTGGTGTTGAACGTGATGTCCGAGTTCTTGATCTGGACCGTCACCGGCACAATCACCGTATCGTTCGTTACCTTCACATAGTCCGTGCGCACATCGAACAGGAACGGCGGCCCGGTCAGGATCTTCGAGCTCGACATGAACTGTTCCAGGTCCTGGAACTTGATCGGCGGCGGCGCCATGATCTTCGCCGCCAGATCGATCCGGTCGAACTGCTTATTCTGGTTCTGCTGGCTCATCGGCCCGGCGCCCAGCTCCTCAAAGCCGCCCGCGCCCGAGAAGCGGTCCTTCTTGTCGGCCTGTCCATCCTGCTCGGCCTGCGTCAGTCCGGCGTTCGGTACGTGCTTCAGCGCGTCCTTCTCCGACCGGTCAATGGTGTAGTGGTAGTCGCCGCACTGGCAGGTGTCCACAAACTCCAGGTCGATGTTGTCGCCGATCCCCTCGATATACCGGTAGTGCCATACCTCGAACGGGAACGTCGCCGTCTCGCCGCCGCCCTCTTCCATCGGCCGCTCGTAGGAGCCGCCGCTGGGGTGCGAATCGATGTCGTCCGGCTTGCCGTAGGCAATGTAAATGTGGCCGCGGTCCGTCATCCAGCCCGGTTTGCCCGCGGCAAAATGCTCGTTGGCATACGCAATGCGCGCGTAAATCTCGTCGCGGTATTCGTTGTCCGGGGAATCCGGATTCGGGTTGCGCCGCTGCCAGAAGTTCTCGATGAACGAGTCGCGCTCTTCGTCGTTCGACAGATGCTTGAACGCCTGGGCCTCGGTGTCGGTGATCAGCCAGCGCACGTCCTCTTCCAGCCAGGTCTTGTAGACGCCGCGCAGCTCCTGCTTCAGGTCCTTCTGTTGCTGCACCTTTTCCCGGTCACTCAGCCGGCGCTTCGTCGGATCGGGCTTCTCCACCGTGGGAGGCGACTGGGTCACGCCATCCGGAGCCGCGGTGCTCTGCCCCCGCGCGGGACCCCACCCTGCCAACATCGAAATCAAGATTACGACCAGAATCAGTCGACCCGGTATTCTCATAGCCTGTGTTACCTCTGCTTCTGGAACTTCTACCGCCCGATTCCTTCTCGTGCGCCGGGGCCAGCCACGCTGCCGCACCGGCCGACGCGGGGTCTCTCACCCTCGCCCTATTGTAGTGCGCCCACCCCGTGGTTACAAGCCAACTCCCGCGCCCGGCCCTGCTATCATCGTCTGCAAGAGAACACGGTCACGGACAGCCCCGGAATCGGTCGGCGGTATTGCCATCCAGGTCAAAACCGCAATGGAACCTTCGCCCCGTTCCCCGCGTATCTTGCCTCAGGCAGATGCCGCACCGGAAACACTTCGAGACATTTGCCGCAACCGCCGGACGCGCGTGAAGAAAGATGGAATGAGCACGAAAAAAATCATCATCCTCGTAGTCATCGTCCTGGTCGTGGTCGGCGTTACCGCCGGCACCGTCCTGTATAGCCAGGCTGGCATCACCAAGGTCGCCACCGGAAAAGTGATGCGCCAGGACCTGCTTTCCATCGTCAGCGGCACCGGCCAGATCAAGCCCAAGACCTACGTCAACATCGGCGCCACCTCCTTCGGCCGCATCACCCACCTCTACGTCAAGGAGGGCGACCACGTAAAGAAGGGCGCATCCTCGCCCGCGTCGAAAGCGTTCAGCCCGAGGCCACCGTCGACGCCCAGCAGGCCGCCATCGCCTCCTCCAAAACCGACATTCCTCCTACATCGCCGCCGAGAAAACCGCCGAAGCCAACATCGCCAGGCCAAAGCCGACCTCGAGCAGAAAAAATTCGACTTCGACCGCGCCCAGGCCCTCTACAAAGACCAGCTCATCGCCAAGCAGGACTTCGACGCCAAAAAGGCAGCCTACGACGTCTCCGGCGCGACCTTAGCCCAGCGCATCGCCGCACTCGCCCAGGCCAAAGCCCAGACCGACTCCCAGCGCGCCCACCTCGATCAGGCCGAGGCCAGCCAACGCGCCAACTTCGACGCCCTCGACAAGACCATCAGCCGCGCGCCCTTTGATGGCCTGGTCACCAACGTCCCCGTGCGCGAGGGCGAAACCGTCGTCGTCGGCATCCAGAATGCCGAGGGATCCACTCTGATGACCCTCGCCGACATGTCCGTCATCACCGCCGAGGTCAAAGTCGACGAGACCGACATCGTCAACATGCGCTCGGCCAAACCGCCGACGTCACCGTCGACGCGCTCCCCGGCCGCGCGTTCAAGGGCCACGTCACCGAGGTCGGCGACCAAGCCCTGCTGCGCACCACCGGCATTGCCACCTCGCAGTCCACCACCGGCACCGAAGAGGCCAAGGACTTCAAGGTGGTCGTC
>CAWBFL010000112.1:0-22866 GCA_963787905.1 uncultured Acidobacteriaceae bacterium
AAAACACTCTGGCCATTGACTGCTACAGCCAGTCCACTGCGCAGGCCATCCACGCCCGCCAGTCCGGCACGCAACGCAGCTACGCCCTGCCCCGGCTTCGCCATGTTGAACTTGATGGTCCAGACGGTTTCCTTGCCGCGACCGTAGATTCGCCATGGTCCGGTCTGGTCGGTCTGCGGATATTGCGTGAGCGACTCGGCCTTGACCCAGCCGAAGCGCTGATTGGCGGGATCCTTGGCATCGGGATTGACGAAGGAGAGATTGGTTGCGTGGGGAACTTCTTCAAAGAACCAATCCTTGTGCCAGTTTGCTCTTGCCCACGGTATAGGTCAGGTCGTTGGGGAAGAGCAGGGCGTAGCGCAGGTTCCATCCCCACAGCCAGTAAGTTCTGGCCATCGCCCTTGAAGAATTCATCGGCGGCGCGATCGGGGTAGCCGATCTCCCAGATCTGCCGGCCGAGAGGGAACCGGCTTCCAGACGAGCTTGCCGAGGTCGATGGTCTTGCCGGGCTCGACGGTGATGTTGGCCTGCGCGAAATCGCCCAGTACCCCATCGGCAGTGGCATGCAGCGTGTAAGTTGCCGGGACGAACTTTGGTGATGGTGAATTTGCCGTCTTCGGTGCCGTCGTTGAAGAACTGGTAGTAGCGGGCATCGTGGATCCAACTGCCGGCGTCAGGATTCGGGGTAAAGTTGCCGAATCCTCCGCCTCCCGGCCTGAAACCCGGCCTGGCTCCCGGTGCTGCCTGCTGGTGCCGCTCCGGGAGCGGCGCTCAATCCCGGCGCGACATTGGATTCAGCGCGTGGTCCGGCTCCTGGTCCAGCTCCCGGACCCGAACCGAACCCTGCCGGCGGTCCGGGCCGAGCCATCCTGGCCATTGTTGCGGGGTCGGCATCCGCGTGAGTGAGACCCACGACGAGGTGAGGCAGTTTGGTTGACGAACCCTTGGGTGCCAGTGGATCGACCAGCACAATGCGGCCGGTTACGTTCCCACGTTCGGCCAGGGGCGTGTAGTCCGCGCCGTTGACCCAGTCGTAGGGCCATTTCGTGTTCTCTTTCTTCCATTGATCCAAAGCGTTCTGCCACAGGGTGTTCGCGTTGGCCGTCCAGCTTGCCGGAACCGTTGGGTTGCCTTCCGTGGCCTTCAGTGTGTCGAGTTCAGCCTGGGTGGTGGGCTTGGGCGCGTCGAGCGAATTGACGTAGACAAAGATGGGCCCGACTACCTTGGTCCATTCCTCGCCTGCGGGGATCTGGGCACGGGCACCGTCGTAGTGGCCGCTGTGCCAGTAGTCGAGGATGATGGGTTCGGGATCGCCGTTGTCGCCGAAGTGCGCATCCAGATCGATGCGGGTTGGTCCGCCGCTGAGGTACTCGATCGTCGGATTAATGAACCACGCGCCGATGTGGTACTTGGTAGCTGGACCAGCCGTACGCCTTGGTCACATACTGCATGCCGGAGTAGCTGTACTTGTGCTCGACGGAGTTCTTGTAGACGCCCTTGCTCATAATGCGTTGCTCTTTGGCATGGACGACGACGCCGGTGCCCCAGTCCGTCGGGGCTGCCTCGAGCATGTTGCGGTCTTTGTCGACCGTGATCCAGTCGAAGGCCTGATTCAGGCGGGTGATGTAGCGGTCTTCCGCACCCACGCCCATCGCCGGATAGGACGCGGGATGGCTCAGGATGGAGTAAACATAGATGCCGCTGTCGCCGCGTCCGAGGGAGTAGCGAATCTCAATATCGACCATGGTGCCGCCGCCGGGCGCGCCGCGCGTCATGGTGAAGGTGCCGTTCGATTTGCCCTTGATCGACACTTCGGCACGCTGACCGCCATTGGTCGCGGGGTCGATGGAGACAGAGTTCGTCAGCACCGGCGCGCCCTGGGGATTGTGTTCCCAGGTCCCGCCGCTGGCCTGCATAATCTGGACGCCGTGGTAGAGAAGCGACGGCATCGATCCGCTGTCCTTGGTAATGGTCGCCTTGACGATCCCATTGTCGAGCGTCCACGAGCGGCCGTTGTCGGTGACGGTGACGGGAGCGGATGCAGCCTGGGCGCGGAGCAAGCAGGGCGAGACGAGCAGCGTAGCGAGTGAGATCGATACGAGCCACGATGGGCAGGCTGAACGAAGCATTTTCATGGGGAACTCCATTGGGTGAGACGAGCCGGATGCGCACAAAGACGCAGGTGCGGGCAGTGGAATTCCTGGTCTTAGCGCGGGAGAGAACGCCCGGCGCAATTGCCCTGGAGCTGGATGTCTTGGACTAGCGGTCGCGGGTGGTGACGAAGCCGGGGACCCAGAGCAGGGCGCGCTTGGCTTCGGTGTCGGGCAAGTCGGCGATGGAGAGGCGAGCGGCTTCGGCATAGGCGCAGGCGGTGTCCATGGCGTAGGCAAGGGAGCCGTGCCGCTCAAGAATCTCGAGGATTTCCGGATGGGAGACGGTGGCGAAGCTACGCTCGTTGAGCACGGTGCGGATCGCTTCACGATCGGCTCCGGTGCCGCGCTCAAGGGCGTGAATGACCGCCAGCGTGGCTTTACCCTCGCGCAGATCGCTGGCCGCCGGTTTTCCTAAAACCTCTTCAGCGGCCGTCAGGTCGAGGACGTCGTCGACAATCTGGAAGGCGAGGCCAAGGTTGCGGCCGTATTCGCCGAGCTGCGATTCGACCTCTGTGGTGGCGCGGGTGACGGCGGCGCCGAGCTGCATGGAGACCGAGAAGAGACACGCGGTCTTGCGATAGATGAGGTCGAAATACTCCTCTTCGTTGATGAGGTGGCCGAGCTTCTGCATCTGCAGGAGTTCGCCCTCGACCATCTGCTGAGTGAGCGAGATCAGGAGTTCCAGCACCCGGAAGTTACGCTCTTCCAGGGCAAACGAGAAGGACTGCATGTAGAGCCAGTCGCCGGCCAGAACGCACTTGGCGTTGCCCCAGGTGGTGTTGGAGGAGGGGCGGCCGCGGCGGGTGTCAGCCTCGTCGATGATGTCGTCGTGGACCAGGGTCGCGGTATGCAGCATCTCGACGACCGCGCCGAGGCGGATTCGCGAATGGGTGGTGCATCCGAGCGATTTGGCCGAGAGCAGCAGAAGGAGCGGGCGGATTCGCTTGCCGCCGCCAGACATCAGGTATTGCGCAATGTCGGTGATGACCTCGACGTTGGAGGCGGACTGGCGGGTAAACTCCTGCTCGATTGCGGCCAGGTCGTCGCGCAGGAGATCGAAGACCTCCTTGGCGGTCGCGATGGAGAGGGTGCTCACGCAACTTTAGAGTATCAGGTCGGGTGATTCGATCCAGACAGTTTTGTGATCTCCGTCACGCAAAGCCTGCGCTTGCGGCACAACGGACCGGGACTCTCCTGGCCGCTGCCGGTTAGCTGCGGTAATTGGTGAACTGGAGGGCGACTCCGAAGTCGCCGGCACGGAGCTTGCCCATGATGGTCTGGAGAACATCCTTGTCCTTGGAGACGACGCGGACGGTGTCGCCCTGAATGGAGGCCTGGGCTTTGAGCTTGGATTCCTTGATCATGGCAACGATCTTCTTGGCGGCGTCGGAGTTGACCCCCTGCTTCAGCTTGATCTTCTGGCGGACGGAGGAGTTGGCGGCGGGCTCGATTTTTTCGTACTCGAGGTTTTTGAGCGAGATGCCGCGCTTGACCATGCGCTGGGAGAGGATCTCGGTGACGGCCTTCAGGGAGTACTCGCTGGCGCTGGCCAGCTGAATGATCTCGTCGCCTTCGAGTGCGATGGTGGACTTGGTGTCCTTGAGGTCGAAACGGGTGTGAACCTCTTTCGAGGCCTGATCGATCGCGTTCTTCACTTCCTGAAGGTCCACTTTGCTGACTACGTCGAAACTGTTGTCGGATGCCATGACGTACAAGGTACTAGGTACTAGGGGCCGGGGACAAGGTTGAAGAGGCGATGGAAGTTGGTGGTGGTGAGGGCGGCCAGGGCTTCGGGCGTCAGATTGCGGAGTTCAGCGAGGGCTGCGGCGGTGTGGGCGACGAGCGCAGGCTCGTTGCGCTGGCCGCGGAAGGGGATGGGAGCGAGGAAGGGCGCGTCGGTTTCGACCAGGATGCGGTCGGCAGGAGCGAAGGCGGCGGCTTCGCGGAGGGTCTTCGCGGCCGGATAGGTGAGGTTGCCGGCAAAAGAGAGGTAGAAACCCAGGTCGAGCGAGCGGCGGGCGTGCTCGATGGTGCCGGAAAAGCAGTGCATGATGCCGGGAAGGGCGTGGGGCTGCCAGTATTCGCCGAGGAGAGTGAGAAGGTCTTCCCAGGCGTCTGCGGCGCTGAATTTTTCCTTTGCCGCAGGAGTCGCCAGCTCTGACGTCCGGCAGTGAATGAGGATAGGCTTGCGGGCGGCGGCGGCGATCTGGAGCTGGGCGAGGAAAGCGGCTTGCTGGATGCCCGGCATGGGGTTTTCGACGTGGTAGTAGTCGAGGCCGATCTCGCCGATCGCGATCAAGCGGGGATTGGCGGCGAGGGCGGCAAGTTGGGCGAGGGCTTCTGGGGTCGCAGAGGCGGCTTCTTGCGGGTGGATGCCAGCGCTGGCATAGAGCCGGGGAAGTTCGGGGGAGTTGGTGGATTCGGCGATATCGAGGGCGCGATGCATCTGGTGAGGACCGTCGCCAATGCCGATGGCGAGGATGGTGCCGACACTGGCTGCATGGGCGCGGGCTAGAATCTGCGGGAGTTCTTCTGCGGAGTACATGTCGAGGTGCGCGTGGGAGTCGATGAGCATAGGCAAAGTTCAGGGTACTAGGTTCGCGGGACAGCGTGGGGTGGTGAGGTTGAGGTAGGATAGCGGGCATGAAAAACATAAGCCGTCGTGAACTGTGCGTTGCCCTTCCTGCCCTGGCCGCCGTCGGCGCGGGCGTAATTGAAGCTCAGGTGCATGCGTCGGAGTTTCCGGCGCAGCAGGCGCCAGATGCCGAGAGGTACCGGCCCGGGAACAACAAGGTGGATGCCGTGGTTGCCGGTGGTGGGACGCTGGGCGCGGCGCGGGCGATCCCGTTCGAGTCGATGACGGCGCGGACGAACGCGAATGGAGGCGAGAGCCGGGACGTGGCGCATGGGACGCTGGCGACGGGCGAGACGGTGAACATCCACCAGTCGATGCAGGTGGTAGGACAGACGCCGCCGGCGCTGCATGTGATCCAGCATTCGGAGTTCATCTGCGTTCGCGAGGGGGAACTGGAGTTCCAGCACGAGGTTGATGGGAAGATCGTGGCGGAGCGGGCAGGGCCGGGCGGAGTGTTTTATGTTGCATTCGGGACGAAACACCTGATCAAGAATGTTGGGACGGTGCCGGCGAAGTACTTTGTAGTAGCGATTGGCGGGGACGCGAAGTAGTCATTTTAGCCATTTCGTGACGCGTACTGGGCTTCGCGTGGCTCTTCCGTTGGTTGCGAATCGGCGGGATGCGAAGCAGGTGCCGATGACTGGAGCCGCCGGAAGGGTGGCTGCTGAGGAGGGTGGATCATGTCCGCGTTCTGCCGAGCGTTTTCTTGCCTGCTATTGGCTTTGCCCGCTGTCGCTCAGTCGCAAGCATTTGCAACGATCACTATTGAGCCGGCTCGCTCGGCTGACCCGCGCAATGCGCGCGTGCAGGTTCTGCCTAACGGTGACTTGGTTGCAAGTGCGGTGCCTGTGATCAGGCTCTTGAGTGACGCTTACGACGTGCCGGTCAACCCCTCGCCGCGTCTCTCCCCCCTTCCCGGCTGGACCTTCACTGAGAAGTACGATATCGAAGGGAAAGCGCCTGCGAACGCCATCCCTTCCGGTCTTCAAGCGAGCGAAGTGCGGGGCCGAATCCAGCAAATGATCCGCGGATTGCTGGCCGATCGATTCGGACTGGTGATGCGGGTCGAGAATAAAACGATGCCGGTTTATGCTCTCACCGTAGCCAGCGGCGGTCCGAAGCTCGAGAAGTCGTCCATCGCCGAGAGGGACTGCGCCTTCGATACCGGCCCGGAGGGTTGCCATAACTTCGCCGGCGGTCTGGGCCATCCTCTGAATGCGAGAGCGATCGATATGGACGACCTTGTCCACTACATTGCGAACTGGACTGACCTGTCGGTCGTGAACCGCACGGGGCTTAATGGGCTGTTCGCCGTAAACACGGAAGGCTGGGCCCCCATGCGGCTGCCTCCTCCGCCGCCGAACGCAGCTCCGGTCGCGAACCCCTATGCCGGTCTCCCGACAATCTTCACGGTCCTGGGTGAACTCGGTCTCGAACTGAAGCGGCAAGAGGACATCTTGCCGGTATATACCGCGGAGCGCATCGAGCGCCCGGACGTCAACTGACGATGCCGCCCTACTGCGCTCGGTTAAGGCGAAGGTGCAGCGGGCGGTGCTCTTAAGCAAGACCAAAGGCACCCGCTTTCGGCGTGGATGCCAAGGGTGGGGCGGGCGGTGTAGGATTCTGCGCATGGATGCTATGAATCGTCGCGATCTTTGTGCTGCTCTTTCCGCCTTTGCTGCACTGGCTGCCATGCCGGCAGAGGCCCAATCCCAGGAATCGGGCAGGTTGCCCAGCACCATGGCGGTGCCGAAGCCGCCGGGATCGGCGGGCGATCCGGTGCTGGCGACGCCGCGAGCGTTCCGTTTTGAGGACCTGCCGGTGGTAACGACGGAGAACGGGGAAACCCGCGCAGTGATCCGCGGGGTGTTGCCGACGGGGGAGGCGGTGGAGATGCACGAGACCACGCTGCTGCCGGGACACATGCCGCATCCGCCACACCGGCACGTGCACTCGGAGTTCATGCTGATCCGCGAGGGGCAGATGGAGTTCGAGAACGACGGCAAGCCGGAGCGGGTGGGGCCGGGCGGGGTGATGTTTGCGACGTCAAACATTATGCACGGGCTGAAAAACGTGGGCACGACGACGGCGCAGTATTTTGTGATTGCGATTGGAAGAGATGCGTAGAGGCAGTTCTCAGTTCCCAGTGGTCAGTAAAGGCAAAAGCAAAAGCCAATACGGGGATTCTTCGCTGCGCTCAGAATGACAGCAAAGATATGCCCTCAGAATGACAAGCGAACAGCAAATACGGAGATTCTGACTCTGCGCGTCAGAATGACGAGGGGAACGATCGCGATGACGAGCGAAGTGATTGCGGGCTACTTCTTCTTGGGGGATTTGGCTTCCGACATTTTGTAGATCTCGCTGCCGGCTAATAGGAAGCCGCCGACACCGTAGTTATAGCTGGCGGAGGGCTTGAAGGTAGAGGGCGCGGCACCGGTCTGCTGGATGTCGCCGAGACGGCCGTCGGCGTAGATGTGCTTCAGCATGCCGGCCCAGGCGCGGGTGACGACGGGGGTGTAGACCTTTGCGTCGAGCACGCCATTGTTGATGCCCCAGGCCATGCCGAAGGTGATGAGCGCGGAGCCGGAGATCTCAGGCACGTTGTTATAGGCAGCCGGGTCGAGGAGGCCGGAGGACCAGAGGCCATCCTTGCCCTGGATTTTGGCGAGGGCGGCAGCCATCTCTTTGAGCTGGGTCTCGTATTTGGCGCGGGCGGGATCGTCCTTAGGCAGATACTCGAGGGTGCGGGCGAGGCCGCCCATCACCCAGCCTTCGCCGCGCGACCAGAACATCTTCTGGCCGTTGGGTTCCTTCTTGTCGATGAAGCTGGCGTCGCGCGAGTAGAGGTGGGCCTGCGGGTCGTAGAGGAGGGTATTGGTTTTCGCGAACTCCTCGTCAAGATAGCTGATGTACTTGGGATCGCCGGTAGCGGCGTACATGCGTGCCCAGGTGGGCGGGGCCATGAAGAGGGCGTCACACCACCACCAGGCGATCTTCTGGCTGGATCCAAGCTCGACGCGGGGCGCGGCGAGGATGTTGTTGAGTGCGGTTTGGATGGGGGCGATCTCTTCGGGCTGCTTGTCGGTGAGGTAGAGCTCGAGGTACATCTGGGCGATGCTCATGTCGTCACCGCTGGGGAGGTTGGAGCGCAGTCCCCAGTTATAGGCCTTGCCGACCTGCTCCATGGCGTCGCGATAGCGGCCTTCGCCGAGCGTGGTGGCGGCAGCCATGTACCCGGTGTAGAGGACGCTCCAGGTCCAGATGCGGCCGTCGAGCTGGCGTGCGCGGTCGATGACGGTGAAGTACTGCTGCGACTGGGCGAGCTGCCAATCGGCGACTTTGCGCACGGCGGCGCCGACAGCTGCCGGCGTGATGGCAGGCGAGAGATCCTTGGCAAGCGGGCCGGGATCGTCGGGCGAGGAGCCAAACATGCGGGAGTTATCCTTGGCGATGCCAGCGACGCGCATGGCTTCGGTGTTGGGCGGTGCGATGGGAGTGTCGGTCAGGCCCGGGGTGGCAGGCGGCGCGGCCGGTGCGGCCGGCGATTGAGCGAGCGTGGATTGCACGAATGGTGCGAACAGACTAACGCTCGCCGCGATGGCCAGCACTCCGAACTTCTGCCAAACTGACATTGCATTCCCTCGTGGTTGAAATTCGTGTGTTGCGTGGAAGCCGGAGCATTACTTGCCGTGCTTCACGCCTTTCATCTTGTAAATCTCACTGCCTGCGAGCAAGAATCCACCGACGCCATAGTTGAAGCTCGACGAAGGCTTGAACAGAGCCGGCGCGGAGCCGGTCTGCTGAATGTCGCCGAGGCGGCCGTCGGCGTAGACGTGCGTGAGCATGCCGGCCCAGGCTTTCTGAATAACCGGAGTGTAGACCTTGCGATCGAGCAGGCCGTTGTTGACGCCCCAGGCCATGGCGAAGGTCATCAGCGCGGAGCCGGAGATTTCGGGCTGGTCATAGTCCGCGGGATCGAGCATGCCGGAGTGCCAGAGACCGTCGGGGCCCTGGAGCTTGGCGACGGCAGCGGACATCTCCTTGAGCTGGGTCTCATAGGTGGCGCGCGCGGGATCATCCTTGGGCAGGTATTCGAGCGTGCGGGCGAGACCGGCCATCACCCAGCCTTCGCCGCGCGACCAGAAGATCTTCTGACCGTTCTTCTCGGTCTTGGTAATGAAGCTGGCGTCGCGAAAGTAGAGGTGCGTGGCCGGGTCGTAGAGTTGAGACGAGGTCTTCGCCCACTCTTCGTCGAGGTAGGCGAGGTACTTTTTATCGCCGGTGGCGGCGTAGAGCCGCGCCCAGGCGGGCGGTGCCATGAAGAGGGCATCGCACCACCACCATTCGATGCGGCGATTGGCGCCGAGTTCGATGCGGGGGCGGGCGAGGATGGCATCGAAGGTAGCTTTTGTGGGGGCCAGTTCTTCGGGCTGCTTGTCGAGCAGATACAGTTCCAGGTAGGTCTGCGCGAGGCTGTGCTGGTTGGCGTCGGACTCGGTGGTGCTGAGCTCCCAGTTGTAGGTCTTGCCCATGTCGCGCATGACGTTGCGGTACTTGGGATCGCCGAGCGAGTCGGATGCGGCCATGAAGCCGCTATAAAGCGCGCCCCAGGTCCAGATGCGGCCGTCGAGCTGGCGCGAGCGGTCAAAGACGGCGAAGTATTGCTGCGACTGCGCGAGTTGCCAATCGGCCACCTTGCGCATGGCTGCAGCAATCGCCTTCTGCGTCATCGCCGGGGATACATCGGTGGCGAGAGGTCCGGGGTCGTCGGGAACGCTGCCGAATTTGCGGTCGACCTGTTGCCGCGGTGCGGGGCGCGCTGGCGTGGCTGGCGCTTCTGTTGCCGGGGCAGAGGTGGCCGGCGGTTGTGCCGGTGAGCTGTGTGCCGGGATTGCGAGCGCAAATGCGCCAGCCGCAACGGCCAGCAACGCGAACTTACCTCGATCTGACATGGATCTGGACCTCGCTGACGGGCGGGACGTAAAAAGTGCCGGATACACGGAATGATCCATGCATCCGGCACGAGGATGATAACTGAACCCCAGGACTAAAGTTAAGCGGGCTCAGAAGTTGACGCGACCGGAAAACTGGAAGTCGCGGTTGCCGCTGGCGGAGGTGATTTCGCCAAAGGTATTTGAAGTGGCCGAAGACCAGGTGGTGTTGATCCCTCCAAAGGTCACCTTGTTGGTCACGTTGAACGCGTCTGCCTGGAAGACGAACTTGACCCGTTCGGGCGTGATGTTGAAGGTGCGCTGGAGGCTGGCGTTGAGATTGTAGTGGCTGGGGCTCCAGAGGTTGAGGTTGGTGCGCGGGGCATCGCCAATCTTGGTAATCGCAACAGCCTTGGGGCTGGCTCCGGCGGGGAGGGGGAATGCGTTCGGAAGTTGGAACGCGGCTGCGTTGAGGTAGTGAATTGCGGAGATATTGCCGGCAGTAATACCCTTGCCCCAACTTCCGTTCTGGCGGATGTTGTTGAGCATGCCGGGGACGAGGTCCGGTTCGCAGGTTCCCGAAGAAGGCGTGGTGCAACCTGTTCCGGTGACGAGCAGTGGATTGCCGGAGTCGTAGGTGAATATCCCGGAAAGGGACCATCCGCCGACGATGTTGCGAACCAGGAAATTGTTGCCGCCGATGTGATCCTTGCCGAAGGGAAGCCGGTCAAGGCCGTAGATGTTGAGGATCTGCGGTGTGTCGATCGTGGTTAGATCGCGGTCGGCACGGTTGTTGCCGGCGATGGCCTCGCCGTTGGAGGACGCGACCGCAGGAACATAGAATGCGCTGCGGGTGGTGCCATCGTCGCCGATGTTGCGCGAGTAGGTGTAGTTGAGGGTGTAGCTGAGGCCTTTCCACTCACGCTGCTTGAGGGTGATCTGCAGCGAGTTGTAGCTGAGGTTGGCAATATCGTCCCACGCCGGTGACGGCGGGCTGGAGTATTGCGGATAAGGCCGGAGCATGCGGCCGATGGTGACAGAGGAATTAACCGCACCGGCAGCGGCATAGCCCGCGTAAGGGACCTGGATCGAAGGGTCGGCCGCCTCGGCAATGGCAATGTTGGCAGGCGTCGCCTGAGCGTTGAGGATGTTGGTGGCGTTATCCGTGGCCAGGACCGATCCGGTAAGTGCCACGTGCGCTGGATCAATCTGGCCGGACCAGAATCCGGGGACACCGGCTCCACCGACGAAGTGCGACTGGCTTCCCGAGTAGTTGACCGAGAAGGTGATAGCGTCCGTGATCGCACGCTGCATGCCGAAGTTGAAGAACTCGAACTCCGGCGCGCGGCCCGACAGGTAGGGATCGGCATAGCCAGGTGCGCCGCCGGGATTGACGAACGCGCCGGAGCCGTTGACGTAGTTGCCGATGCCCAGGGTGAGAGACGAAGCGCTGGGGCCGACCGGCGCCGGGATAGCGTAGCCAGGTCCACCGAAGTTCGTGTTGGCGACGCCTGCGGTCTGGAAGGCGGTACTGTTGTTGAGGTAGTAGGACGGGCCGGCGTTGATGCCGGTGTTAATCGCCGGGTTGAGGACGATATTGGAACCGAAGCCGTCCTGGCTGGCCCCCGTGGAGTCTCCTCCGCGGCCGCCGACTCCGCCGGAGCGGGTATAGGCCATGGCAAAGCCGCCGTGCATAACGGTCTTGTCGTCCATCGACCATTCAAAGCCGAGGCGCGGGCCCCAGTTCTTCCAGTAGGTCTGGACGGGGGTGCGGCAGTCGCAGCTGATGGTGGAGCCTCGGTTGCCGGCGTACTCCAGTTGGCCGGGGTGAATTGGTCAAAGGGTTGATTGCGTTTGGATTGAAGAAGCTCCAGCGGTCCTGCACCTCATGGTAGGGAGGGAGATAGTCGTAGCGCAGTCCAAGGTTGAGGGTGAGGTTCGGGCGAACCTTCCAATCGTCCTGAAAGTACGGCGAGACGGGGTGGAAGCGGCCGCCGGTTTCAATGAAGAGCGGAACGGATGTAGCTCCGGTGTTGACGGCGCCGAGCAGGAAGTCTGCATACGAGTAGCCGGTCGTGGTGGTGCTCAGCGTGTTGCCAACGTAGTTTGCCGTCGACAGGCCGGACCAGTTCTGGGTGTAAATGCCGGACGGCGTACTTTGCGCGGTCGTGTTGTCCTCCAGCCATTGCGTCTCGAAGCCGAAGGTCAGAGAGTGCTCCCCTTTGCTCCACTGGAAGTTATCCACGAGAGTGTAGGCGTTGGGGACTACGTTGTGCGATGAGTCGGCAGCACCGTTCTCCGTCCACGGAGAGAACGCGGTGGGGAAGGCCGTAGTTGCGCTAAAGGACGATCCGGGGAAGTTATCTGCAGCCTGACCGGTCGGAAGACCACTGATGCCGGCGTCCGGGCCTCCGCGATAGGGAGCAAGATTGGAGGTTGGAGCAAATACGGGCTGCGGAAAGCGGGTGAAGCCGTATTTGAATTGATTCACCATGTGCGAATTGAGCGTAATGGAATGCTCAAGAACCATGATGGTGGGAGAGATGTCGGAGCTGTCGGAAGCAGTGTAGGGCAGCGGCAGGTTGGCGCCGTAGCCGACCGACTGGCGCACGCCGTGAGTGAAGACAAAAGACAGACGTTGCGCGGCGGACAGGTCATAGTCCACCTTGAAGACCACTTCGTGGTTATCGTAGCCGGTGGGGATACCGCCGGAGAGGAAGTTGTTGGCGATTCCGGGAACCGTTGGAGCCGGCATGAACTTCTGTTCATATTGCGAGATGGGCGAGAGGTAGCTCGCGGGGATGATGTTGGGGGTCGGGATTCCGTTTGCGTTGGTGCCCATGAACGGCTGGCGGGTGCAGACGTTGCCTATGCAGGAGTTGGTCAGCGGATTGTAGAGGTAGGTACCAGAGCCCAGTTCGGTGAAGTTTCCCTGCGTCATCAGGGTAGTGGGGATGGTGAACTGCGAGGGGCTGACGCCATTGCGGCTGTGGTACTGGTCGTAGTTGACGAAGAAGAAGCCCTTGTGACGGGTGAGGGGAATGGGACCGCCGACCGATGCCGAAAGCTCGTTCTGATGCTCGACAGGCTTGGTTGCCGGCACCTTGGTGAGCACTCCATTGACGGGGGTGTAGGTGCTGAGTGCCGGCGCGGTGAATCCCCAGGTGTCAAATATGGTATTGCGGACGAAGTCGGCGACGGTGCCGTGATACTTGTCGCCGCCGGACTTGGTGGTGAAGCTGATGGCGCCGGCGCCCTGGTACTCCGCCGAAGGGCCGCTGGAGACGACCTGCAACTGGTCCACTGCTTCCACCGGGACTGAGTTCGAAATGGTGCGATTGTCGCCCTGCTGGTTGGAAGTGGTGGTCGGAATACCGTCGAGGTAGACCTCGGCCAGATAATTGCCGGTTCCGGACATGACTGGGGCACGGGTACCAGGCTGCGCACCCGGCTCGAGCGTGGCAAAGGCGGTGGGATCGCGCTGCTGGCCATTCATGATGTTCGGCAGGCTCTCGTAGGTCTCGTTGGTGATGGTGCCGCCGAGGGTCGGGTTGGTAGTGTTCAGCTCCGGGGGAGCGCTGGATACGGTGATTGTCTGTTCCGCGCTGCCGACTTGAAGCTCAGCGTTAAAGCCAGTGGCATTAAGGCCATTGACCTCGATGTTCTGCTGCTTGAACGCCTCAAAGCCAGGAGCCGTGACGGTGACGGTGTAGACCCCGGGGATCAGTGGGGTGATTTCGTAAACGCCGGCTGAGGAACTGGACCGGGTTGTCGAGACGTTGCTCGCCTGGTCGGTTGCGGTTACGGTCGCATTGGGGACGACGGCGCCGGCCTGATCCGTGACTGTGCCTTCGAGTGCACCCTGGCCGCCGGTTTGGGCGGGCAGCCATCCGGCCCCAAACACCAGAAATGAGGCCAACACCATGAGCCCCAGCAGACCCCGCTTACACTGAACCTGTCTATGGCAGCCCGCGACGGGGCCGCCTCCTATCAAGACCATACCTAGCATGGCAGTTCTCCTTACAGGGGCCCAGAGTCGCCGTGCGTGGTCTTGCGTGTTCCACATTCCTCCGCCTGTACCAGCCAAAAAATGTACGCAATTCAGATACAAATTGTCAATAGGCACATTGTTTCTATATGGTCAAAACTCCTTGCAGTTCGACTTCAATGCGTTTCGTGCCGCAGCAGCTCCGCGAGGCAACGCGACGCAGTATTGGAGCATCCCAGCGGACGTCTGGATGCGGGCTTGAAGCGGATCTTTGGGATGATGTGGGGGCTGAGCGCGGGTTACTCTTCGCGCAGGACTTCGAGGGGTTTCTGACCGAGGATGCGGTGGCTCGCAACCCACCCGGTAACGACGGTGAGCGCAGCGGCGGCGATCAAGGCGGCGAGGTTGAGGCGCAACTCGTATTTGAAAGTCAGGTTGAGCGGAGTGAAGCGCTCAAGCGCCCAGGCGATGAAGTTGGCGAAGCCGATCCCAATGGCGCCGGAGACGAGTCCCAGAACGGCAAACTCAATAGAAAAGATCGTGGCGATGCGGGCGCGGGTGGCGCCAAGAGTCTTTAGCACCACCACCTCGCGGATGCGGCGGTACTTGGTGCCGGCAATGGAGGAGGCGAGGATGATGATGCCGGCGAAGATGGAGAAGGCGGCGAGGAATTGCACCACGTAGATGATTTGAATGACGACCGCGCGAACGCTTTCGACGACCTCGGCCACGTTGATGATCGTGATGGTGGGGTAGGAATCATTGAGGGCCCGTTCGAACTGCGCGACCTGGTTGGGCACGACGTGCACCCCGCCATACCAGATGATGGGAAAGCCCTCGAGCGCGGCATGGTTGAGGGTGAAGTCGGCGCGCGAGTAAGCGTGCTGGCCGTTGGATCGCGTGATGGCGGCAACGGTTGCAGTGATGGGCTTGTCCTGGGCGACGAAGGTGATGGCTGAGCCAATGTGAATGCCGAGGCGGGTGGCCATGAACTGCGAGACGGCGACCTCCGGCTTGAGCTGGTCCGCCGGCCACCATGCGCCGTCGACGATGTGCGTTCCCGGCAGGGGCGGCATCGTTCCAGGTGAGGTTGGTGGAGCGAAGTGCGCGGCGGGGGAAATTCTTGAGTTTGAGGTCGGCTGCGGAGACGCCATCGACAGCATCGATGCGGGCGTTGGTGACCGGGAGCAGCTCGGGTTCGGCGGTGACCGAGGATTGCGCGTGGAGGAGGGCCTTGACGCCGGCGATCTCGGAGTCGGCAATGTCGATGAGAAAGACGTTGGGGATGTTGGGCGCGGCGGAGATGTTCATCTCCTGGACCGCGTCTTTCTGGACGAGATAGACGGTCATGATCTGCATGACGCCGAGGCCGAGCGCGGCCAGCAGCGCGGCGGATGGATTTCCCGGCCGATAGAGATTCGCCAGGCCGTGGCGCAGCGCAGAGGGAAGATGGAGCCGGGTGCGATTGAGGAAGAATTTAAGCGCGGCGAGTAGTGCAGCCGATGCGCCCAACAGAACCAGCAAGACGAGCACGAGACCGATGGAGAACCACTTGCCGACCTGGTAGGAATCGGAGAGGGTCATGGCGATGGCGGCAAGCCCGGCGAGGATCAGCACGGTGGCGAGGATCTGCGCGAAGTTGTTGTAGATGGTTTTGAGGGCGGCGTGAATGAAGGGGTCGTCGGAATCCTCGACGGCACGGCGGAGGATGAGGATGGGACGGACGCCGCGAATGTCCAGCAGCGGCGGGAGGGTGAAGAGTAGGGTAATCAGGACTCCGGCGCCCAGGCCGGTGAAGACGGCGCCGAATTGGAAGTGGAACTCGGGCGGAACATTGATGAGCTTGCCGAGCACGAGGGGAAAGGCCAGCTGCACCGCGATGCCGCCGGCGACTCCGATGAGGCCGCCGAGGGTGCCGAGGAAGAGGGTTTGCAGCAGGTAGATTTTGATGATCTGCGAGCTGCGCGCGCCCAGCGACTTCATGATGGCGATGGTGTCCAGTCGCTGCTGCAGGTGGGCGCGCATGGCCATTGCGACTCCGACCGCGCCGAGTACCAAGGCGACGAGGCTCATGAGTGAGAGCAGGCTGGTAGCGGCATCGAGGCCGTTAGTGATGGCGGGGCTGCTCTCGCGGTAGTCGGTTACCTGGGCTTCGGGCAGGGCTGCGACGAGCTTCGCTTTGAGGTCGGCGACGGCGGCGTCGGAGATGGGCTGGCCCGACGAGGGCGCCGGCAGCTTGAAAAGGATGCGCTCGTTGGCGCGGTTGCCGGGAGCGAGCAGGCCGGTGGAATCCAGTGCGGCGCGTGAGAGGAAAACGCGCGGGCCGACAGTGAAGCTGCCGGAAAGGCGGTCTGGCTCGTTGACGACCATGGCGGCGATGCGGAAGGTCTGGTTGCCCAGCTTAAGCGGGTCGCCAACATGCAGATTGAGGCGAAGCAGCAGGTCGTCACCGACGGCGACGGTGGTGGGAGTGAGCGCGACGGGAAGGGTAAGCGCGGGGGCGAGATCGACCGTGCCATAGAACGGATACAGCGCGGGATCGACGGCTTTGATCGAGACCAGCAGCGGGTCGGGGGCGGTGGGCGAGGATGCCATCGAGAGCATCTCGACGACGGTGGTGGTCTGGACGCCGGCGGAACGAATCGAATCGACGCTGCGCTGCTCGTCGGGAGTGAGCTGCTGGAAGGAGCGGGCGGAGAGATCGGCCGCCATGATGGAGCGGGCGCGGTCGAGCAGGGTGACCCGGAAGGAGCCGGAGAAGCCGCGAACACCGGTAAGTGCGGCGACGCCAATCGCAACCGAAAGCAGCACAAACAGGAATTTTCCGCGCGAGGAGCGCATTTCGCGGGCAGCGATCTTGGCGGCGGAACGGTAGGAGAGACTCGGCATAGCTCAAACCCCCGCTGCGAGGCGGGATGGGAGTGGCGGAGGCGCCGTTTTCCGGTCGGGGTTCAGTTCGTCGGAGATGATCAGGCCATCGCGCAGCACGATGCGGCGGCCGGCATACCCAGCGAGCATCGCATCATGGGTAACCAGGACCAGGGTGGTGCCCTCGCTGCGGTTCAGTTCGAGCAAAAGCTGTAGCACGTGGGTGCCGTTGGTGGTGTCGAGGTTGCCGGTGGGCTCGTCGGCCAGCACGATGGGCGGGCGCAGCACGAAGGCGCGGGCGAGCGCGACGCGCTGCTGCTCGCCGCCGGAGAGCTGCACCGGGTAGTGATGCATGCGGTCGGCGAGGCCGACGTTGGTGAGCAGTTCGCGCGCGCGGGGCAGGCCGTCGCCGTCGGCGTTCAACTCGTATGGGAGCAGCACGTTCTCGAGCGCGGTGAGGGTGGGGATGAGCTGGTAGGACTGGAAGACGAAGCCGACCGTCTTGCCGCGTACCTGGGCGAGCTTGTCCTCGGGCAGATAGCTGATGGAGGTACCGTTGAGGTGCACGTTGCCGGCGCTCGGCGTATCCAACCCCGCGAGCAGGCCAAGCAGTGTTGACTTACCGCTGCCCGATGCGCCCATGATGGCGACGAACTCGCCTTTAGAGACGCGGAAGTCAAGACCTTTCAGAATGTCCACGGTGCGCGAGCCGTTTCTGATCGACTTGCGCAATCCGTCGACTGCAATCATTTCCTGGTTACTGCCTGCGTCGAAACTCACGGGATTAAGCTTCTCCCTCTGCGCCGCGTGCAACCACGCAGGAACTGCCATCTTTGATACGTTGGAACGATGCGGAAAGTTCAGGCAGTCTCGATTCTAGCTGGTCTGCTGATGGCGGTATCCGGGTGCCACGGAAGCAGCGAGCCGAATTCCGCTGGGGCATCTCCTTCTGGGACGGCCGCGTCGAACACCCCGGCGGCCACCGAGCCGGATACAGGTGCTGCGCCAGCCTCGGAGTCCGTGGGCGGGAGCGACAAGAATGACCGGCGGCCGGTGCTGGTTTGTTTTGGCGATTCGCTGACCGCGGGGCTGGGTACCGGGCCGGGGCAGAGCTATCCCGATTACCTGCAGGCCGATCTGGACCGCCTGGGCTATCACTACCGCGTCGTGAACGAGGGCATCAGCGGGAATACGACCAAGGATGGGGTGGAGCGGCTGCCGGAGGTCCTGGCATTGCATCCCGCGGTGGCGGTGGTGGAATTTGGCGGAAATGATGGACTGCGCGGGCTGCGCATCGAAGATACCCGAGCGAACCTGGACGAAATTGTGGGTACGTTGAAGGGCGCGGGGATCAAGGTGGCTTTGGCGGGAATTACGCTGCCACCGGATTATGGTCCGGACTACATCAATCAATTCGACGACACCTACGCGTTGCTGGCGAAAAAATATCGCGTACCGATGCTGCCGTTTCTGTTGAAGGACGTCTATGGGGTTCCGGGAATGATGCAGCAGGATGAAACCCATGCGACCGCGAAGGGGAATGTCATCGTGGCGCAGAATGTGGTGCCGCTGGTGCTGACGCTGCTGAAAAGATAAGCAGTGCGCAGCCTAGCCCAGCACGACGATGGGCTGCATCAGAGTTCCGGCGATGCGTTTGGCGATACACAGCAGTTCGACGGGGCTGGTGAATACCTTGATGAGGGGCGCGCCGGAGAAGTCCGGCAGGTTCACCTGCATGCCGTTGCGCAGGCGGCCGGCGATCTGCTCATCGACGGTGACGGAGGGCATTTCCGGCAGCAGGGTGCGGGGATGGGGCAGGCGCTGCTCAATCGCTCCGGGCTGGCCGGCCAGGGCCTTGAGTTCATTGAGGGGGATGGCCTGGGCGAGCGTGAAATCGCCGGCCCGGGTGCGGCGGAGCGTGGCGAGGTGCCCGCCGCAGCCGGCGAGCTGACCCAGCTCGTGCGCGACCGATCGAACGTATCCGCCGGCCGAGACATGCATGGAGAAGCGCGCAGACATTTCCATCGGCGACGGCCCTTCGAGCGAGAGCAGTTCGAAGCTGCGAATGACGATGCGCGCGGGCTTTACGTCGACCGGCTTGCCGGCGCGAGCCAGCTTGTGCGCGGGGACACCGGCGATCTTCTTGGCCGAGAAGATGGGTGGCGTCTGCTGCATCTCGCCATGGAAACGCGCTGCGAGATCGCGCAGTTCGCTCAGAGACGCAGTCAGCTCCCGGGGCTCGCCAGCGGGAGTGCCCTCGGCATCGAAGGTATCGGTGGCGAAGCCGAAGCGGATGGTTCCTTCGTAGCCCTTGTCGGCAGCGCCGAAGAACTGGGCCAGGCGAGTGTACTTTCCGAGGAGCAGCGGGAGCACGCCGGTCGCCATGGGGTCGAGCGTGCCCAGGTGGCCGACGGCACGCTCGCCAGTCGCGCGACGAACGACGTCGACTACATCATGCGAGGTTAACCCCGCGGGTTTATCCAAGACCAAGAGTCCATTCATCCTGTACCAGACTACGTGGTCTTGCCGCGATCCGCCTAAACGCCGTTGCCGGGCCTGCGCACCAGCGAGAGGAATTCGTTGCGCGTCTGCAACTGCGTCTTGAAGACTCCGCGCATGGCCGAGGTAACGGTGGCGGAGTGCTGCTTCTCCACACCGCGCATCATCATGCAAAGGTGCTGCGCTTCCATGATCACGGCGACGCCCTGGGGATGGATTGCTTCGGAGATCGCGTCGGCAATTTCGGTGGTAAGGCGTTCCTGCACCTGCAGGCGCCGGGCGAAGACGTCGACGACGCGAGGGATCTTAGAGAGGCCGATGACCTTGCCGTTGGGCAAATACGCAATGTGCGCCTTGCCGAAAAAGGGAAGCAGATGATGCTCGCACAGCGAGAAGAACTCGATGTCCTTGACGATGACCATCTCGTCGTAATCCACGTCGAAGAGCGCATCCTGGATGACCGCGGTGGCGTCCATCGCATAACCGCGGGTGAGGAACGCCATCGATTTTTCCACGCGCTCGGGCGTATCGATGAGCCCGTCGCGGGCGGGGTCTTCGCCAATTCGGAGCAGTAGTTCGCGATAGAGTTCCTGAGTGGTGAGCGATGCTGCCGTGAGCGGTTCGGAGGCTGTCAGTGGACTCATATGGGGTAGCCTTTCCTGGATGCGGGCGATTCTTTAGATCGATCTAGGCCGGGTACTCGAACGAATTGTTGCTGGTCTCTTCGATTCTGACGCGGATCAGCTCCGCACCGGGGAACTGCTCGAAGATCCGGTACACCTCTATCGTAAAGTTTTCTGTCGTCGAAACCGCATCGCGAAAGGCGTCGAGCGTATTCAGATTCATGGCATCAAAGCGATCCAGCAGATTTGTTTGCGCAAATGCATCCAGTTCGCCGAGGTCGCAAACCATCCCGGTGACTGCGTCGACCGGGCCGCCAAAGGTGACTTCGATGACGTAGTTGTGACCATGGCCATGGGGGTTGTTGCATTTGCCATAGATGGCACGATTCTGGTCCGCGGTGAAGGCGTCGGAGTGGAGGCGATGCGACGCGCTGAGACGATAGCGGCGCGAAAGGTAGGCCTTCGCGGACGATGACGCCCACAGGTTGGGTGAGACGGGCACCGTCGTCATGGCTCACCAAAGTAGTCGGCAAACAGGTCGGGCATCTCGTACACGCGCACCCGATGCAGCCTGGCGTTGGGGATTTTCCCATCGAGCCGCCGCCAAATGGCGATAGCGATGTTTTCCGTGGTCGGGACACGCGCGGCAAATTCGGGAACTTCGAGGTTGAGATGGCGATGGTCGTAAACACGGACGACTTCGCGCTCGAGAATGTCCTTGAGCTGCTTCAGGTCGACGACGAAGCCGGAGACAGGATCGACTTCGCCGGCCACCGTGACCTCGAGCGTGTAGTTGTGGCCGTGGCCGTTGCGATTGGCGCACTTGCCGAAGACACGCTGGTTCTCTTCCTGCGACCAGGCATCGTTCCAGTAGTAGTGGGCCGAGGAGAATTCCGTCTTGCGCGTGAGAAGAACCATAGGACGTTCGTTATTCACCTGGTGTTTGTTCCCGGTTTGGGTGCAATGAATCCATCCGCACCGGAATTTGTCTGAACCTGCGCTACTTCCGTTAGATGCGTTGCGGGCAAAGTCGGCGCCAGAAGTATGACGAGTATCTCATCGACCAGCCGTATAGCTGCGGCCCTTCCAGCGGACAGACCTGTGAACCCTGTGGGAGAGAAAGCTGCGAAGAAGCAGCCAAACGAACAACGGTACCCCGAGAATGGAGACGGCGACGTCGGTAGCCGGGAAGTGCGAGCGCGCGACCCGGCTGTAAAAGCCCCAGGTGGTGCGCAACCAGACCACCATAATTGCCCAGCGCTGCCAGGAGTACTCGAGCGGCAGCAGAAGCGCCAGCGCGGGCAGGCCGAAAAAAAGGATGAACTGCAACATCTGCATGGCGGCCAGCAGCAGCGGGTTGGGAAACAGCAGCGCCAGGTTCTTGGCCCAACCCTCGATCATCTCGGGCAGAGTGCGGTACATGCGCGTCGAGAGCGCGTCGGGAGCGTAGCGGAAGCGAATGCCATGCCGCCGTTTGATAGCTCGCGCGAGGGCCACATCTTCAAGAATGTCGCGGCCGACTGCGCGATGGCCGCCGACCGCGAAGTAGGCATCGCGCTCGACCAGCAGGAACTGGCCGTTCGCGGCCGCGAGCGGGGAACTCGGGGAACTGACCTGCTTGGGCGGGTAGGTGCTCGCCAACTCCGAAAAAACCAGCGGCATGACCGCGCGCTGCCAGAAGCCGGTGACAATCTGCCGGGGTGAGTAGGAAAGCAGGGCAGCGTGGTACTTTTCAGCCTCATGAAGGGCGCGCGACAGATCCCCTGGCTCATGCAAGGTGTCGGCGTCGATGAAGAGCAGCCATGCGCCTCGAGCCTGCTGCGCTCCTGTCCAGCACGCGTTGGTCTTGCCGGTAAAGCCGCCCCGGCTGCTTAGATCCAAGGGCGGGGCCGCGAGGACAGCAACGCCCTCGCGGCCGGCGGCTGCCGCTTGGGCAATCTCGCGGGTGCCGTCGCTGGAGTCATCGTCGATGACGATCAGTTCCCACTCGGCGCCGAGCGCGAACCCCTGATCGGACTGGGCAAGGAGCGAGTCGAGGCAGGCCGGAAGCGTGACCGCCTCATTGCGCGCCGGCACGATGACCGAGAGCCGCATCGCCGGCTGCTGAGCGTCCGCTCCCGGCGCTTTATTCTCGACCGCTGTCCGCGTACCCTGCACAGCTTCGTATTATAGGAAGCAGGAGCACCGCGTGCCGGAGATGGGGGCCAATGAATCGATTGTTTTTCGGGAGACACGGCACGGATGCGAGACGGCGAAAGCGGCGTCTCTCAATCTGCGCGCTTGCGGCTCTGCGCCATGCTGGCGACTGCGTGCGATCGCGGCTACCATCCTGCGCAAATCGGCATCCCCGCGCCGCAGTTTACGGTCTCCGACGATACCCGGACGGTGAGCCTGGCCGGTCTGCGCGGGCGCGTCGTCGTTCTGAACTTCTGGGCCAGTTGGTGCATTCCGTGCATTGAAGAGTTGCCCAGCCTGGAAGCGCTGCAACGTGAAATGCCGCAGGTTACGGTGCTCGCGATCAGCAGCGACGAAGACGCCGCGGCCTACCGGCAGTTCCTGCAGGCCAATCAGGTGAATTTCGTCACGGTGCGCGATCCCTCCTCGCGGATTCAGAGACTTTACGGAACCATCAAGATGCCTGAGACCTATGTGATCGACCAGCGGGGAATGCTGCGGCGCAAATTCGTCTCTGTGCAGAATTGGACCAGCCCGGAAATACTGGACTACCTCGGCAAAATGCAGCGGAGCGGACTGCCTATGGGAGCCGCTGCTAAAATAGGCCTATGACCCAGCTGGATGTTCTATACCGCTATGGCACGTCCCCCAGCGAGCGAGCTGTGCTCGCCCTGTCGAAGGTTCGCGATGTCTATGGTGTGCGTCGCATGGAAATCGATGAGGCTGCGAAAACGGTGCTCGTCGAGTACGACGCCAGCCGCCTGAACGGGCCAGTCATTTACCAGTTGTTGCGGCGGGCTGGGCTGGACATTGTCGAGACCGTGCCGATGATTCGCAACGCGGAAGACCTGGAGCCTGAATGCCCCGGCGCGTTCGTCGGCGGCATAGGCGTTGCGGGTGGGCCTGTAAGATGGACTTGCGGAAGGATTGGTTCCGCACCGTGCGCCCGTAGCTCAGCTGGATAGAGCATTTGGCTTCGAACCAAAGGGTC
>CAWBFL010000113.1:0-8437 GCA_963787905.1 uncultured Acidobacteriaceae bacterium
TAGTGGAGTCTGCTGCGCGGCGGGGCGCCATTCGCGAAGCTGCAGCTGCCGATGGCGGGTGAGCACAATGCGCTGAATGCGACGGCGGCTGCCGCGTTGGCGGCGGGGCAAGGCGTTCCGGCAGCTGCAATTGTGGAGGCGCTCGCAACCTTCCGGTCGGTGAAACGGCGCCTGGAGGTGCGCGCAGAGGTGAGCGGCGTGACCATCATCGACGATTTCGCGCACCATCCCACAGCGATCCGCGAGACGCTGCGGGCACTGCGAACGGCGTATCCCGGGCGCCGCCTTTGGGCGGTCCTGGAGCCCCGATCGAATACGCTGCGCCGCAATGTATTCGAAGTGGCGCTGGTGGAGAGCCTGGCGCTGGCGGACCGCAGTGTGCTGGCCGGCGTGTTCAAGTCGGAGGCGATTCCGGCAGGTGAGCGGTTGCATCCGGAGAACGTGGTTACGGCACTGCGTGCGCGCGGATTGGAGTCCGAGCTGTATGCCGATGCCGATGCGATTGTCGCGGCGATCGTGCCGGAGCTGCGTGCGGGAGATGTGGTCGCGATCCTGTCCAACGGCGGATTTGGTGGAATCTACGACAAGCTACCCAAAGCGTTACAAGCCGCACCCCAAAGCTAATCCGCGGATTCAGCAGACGACCCCGAGAATGGCTTCAATGGCGTCGGCGACGCCATCGTTGGTATTGGATGGCCCGATGCGCCAGCCGCGGTTGCGAGCCATGGCTTTCAGGTCCTCGGGAGCGTTCTCCATCAGCACCGCGGAACCTGCGATCTCAAGCATGGACACATCGTTCCAGTTGTCGCCAATGGCGAGGATCTGCGCGGGTTCGATTCCGCGCGAGGCAGCGAGCGAGAGAATGGCCGCGCCCTTGGAGCAGCCGGCGGGGAGAATGTCCAGAATGGAGAGGTCGCGCCCGGGATATTCGGTGCGGTTCAGCGTCAAAACCGCCTCTTGCTCCGGCGCTGGCGCAATTCCTTTCCTGCTCGCTTGCGGCCGGGCGGCAGGTGGGCTGCCGGAGCCGCTCATGGTGCGCCCGGAGCGGCCGGAAGGATGGCCCGAGGCCGCGACTCCCGGATGCTCGAGCAGGCGCGCCTCTGCACGGGCCATGCGCTCGATGGTGCCGCAGAGCATGGCCTGGATGGGTAAATCCTGATTGCTTTCGGCGGCGTTTTCCGAAGTGCCGAGAGCGCTCTCAATTGGAACCACGTGAGCGATGTACGGTTGGTTGGCAGCCATCCAGCGGCCGATGCTGGAATTGAGCTCGTCGAGATGTTCGACCACCAGGGCGCCGCGGGTGTCGTCGCCGTCCGGGCCGACGCGGTCGAAGGTAAGGACCAGCGCGTTGCGGAACTCGTCGACGTGGGCGCACAGCCAAAGGGCCGTGGCGTGGGGCAGATAGTTACGCGCGATCAATTGGGAGGGAATGGCTGAGCCATCGAAGGAGCCGAGTGTGCGCGTGACGGTGCCGTTGGAACTCACCAGGACGCTTGCGTGATGCAGACCGAGCGGACGCAACACGTGCATGGCGTACGAGTGGCGGCGACCGGTTGCAACGACGATCTCGATGCCCGCTGCCTGGGCCGCAAGCAGGGCCGCAAGATTGCGTGGACTTACCCGGCCATCCTCGCCCAGCAGGGTCCCATCCATGTCGATGGCGATCAGGCGAGGGATGATCGTGCCAACGCCGTTGTGCAAGGTATCCCCCATCCCTGCCCCCATTCTACCTTTTGTCACGGAACAACGCTGACGCGTCTATATCAGAGCGAATCAGCGAGTTATCCGAAATCGGAGTCGTTCCCGGGCTTCCCCGGGCAGGCTTACTTCGGGCTAGGACGAAGGTGGCGCGGAAGGGCAGGATTCACTCAGGTTGTGATGTTCTGTCAGAGGCTGGGCGATCAGAGTGAGGATGTCGGCGCGGACCTGTTGGTAGGAGGGTTCGCCGTCGGGGTAAGACTTTAGCAGCCAGCGTACAGGAGCACTCGAATAGGCCCGGTCGGGCGACAGCGGGTAGGCAGGTTGCGTGGCAACGGACCACTGCGACGTCGGACTGGTGGAAGCGACCAGCGAGAAGCCGTGGCTGCCGTCTTTGCCCTGGTCTGATTCGAGATCGATATAGGGAGTGAAACCGGTGCAGGGATCCCTCTCCTCGTAGAGTTGGAAGCGGTCCCGGGTGTGGTTGTCGCCGTGCAGCGTGGGAAACTCGAGGACGCTGATGAATTCGCGGCCGGTGTAAAGGGTTTCAATGTGGTAGCCATCTTCAGGCAGCAGCGTCTTATCGCCAGCAAGCGAGGCCTTGCGAGTGTCGAGTCGCAGGGCCTCAAAGTCCTGCCAGCGGTTGAGCTTGATGTAGATCTCCATCAGTCCGGAGCGGATGGACCAGGAGTTGCGCGTCACTTGAGCGAGATCGCGCTGGTACAGTGCGATCGCTTCTTCGAGGTGGTCAGCACGGA
Source organism: uncultured Acidobacteriaceae bacterium (assembly GCA_963787905.1). Lineage (GTDB taxonomy): Bacteria > Acidobacteriota > Terriglobia > Terriglobales > Acidobacteriaceae > Edaphobacter. The sequence continues at coordinate 2,457 of CAWBFL010000113.1, forward strand.
CGGCGGCTTGCGCGGCCAGCAGGATGACGCGGGCGTCCCTGGGGTAGGAGTCCAGGACCTTGAGGTAAAGCGTATAGGCGTCTTCGTAGTCGCCACATTCCGAAGCGGCGGCGGCGGCTGCCATTGCGTTTTCGCGGTCCGCGGCGTACTGGCTCATGTTGGGGCCGGCAACGGCCGGAGGCCGGGGCGCTGCGGAGCAGGGTTGGTGAGGCGTTACCGGTGGAGAGGGTATTTGCGCTGCCGCGACCACGGCGTAAGCCAGCAGAATTGATAGAGACTTCCGCACGGCGGAAGGGTAGCACAGACTCTGTGGCGAATCGGCCTTGGTACGACTTGACTTTCAGGTGAGCAAGGCTTCCGGCACTCGCATTTTGTTCCGGTCGGACAGTAAAGATTTCCCGAAGCACGTGACCCCGTGGCAAATTACGCCGGGCGAGTGCAATTAAGTGATGCAAACACTGGAAGATACGCCGGTACCGAAGCATGCTGGTTTGGCATCCCGCATGCACTTGTCTCTACGCGTGAGGTGTTGATGCGGTGCATCGTTCATATTCGGAAATCGTTTGATACTGCGGGGACGCACTTCGCATTGCGCATACTTCCTCTCTATTCCGCTTCGTCCAGTTCTCCCTCCGAACACGTGCGCAGGGTCGAAACTTTTGCCAGTGAAGGGTCTCTCTCGCAACGGTTGATCGGGATGGGGCTGCCGACGGTCTACATGGGCCGGAGCTTCTCCAACCTGCGCGAAGGCCTGGATGCCATGTGGACGGACATCGAGATCACCCAGGAAATCTTCGATGATTTTGGCAAGGTCGGCGACCGGACGCCGGTTGCGGCGTAGGACGCATCCACTCGATGAGGCTAGGCAGGCTGGCTCTCCAGTCCGCTGTTCGATCGACTCTCCAGGCAAGCAGGGTGACCGTCGCAGAACGGCTTGCGATAATGCAACCACAGGGTTGCGTAAAGTTTTGGCCTCCGCTAATATGCAACCTGGAGATTGCATATGCCGAGCGATCGAATTGAGAAGCGCATTGAACTGAAGGTGCCGGTAGCGCGGGTGTGGCGGGCGTTGACCGACTATCGCGAGTTCGGCGAGTGGTTCCGGGTGAACCTCGATGGGCCGTTCGTGCCTGGACAGATCGCGCGCGGCAACATTACGTGGCCGGGCTACGAGCACGTGGTTTGGGAGGCAGTGGTCCAGGCAATGGAGCCGGAGCGGCTGTTTTCCTTCACCTGGCATCCCTACTCGGTCGATCCGAAGCTGGATTACAGCCAGGAGTCGTCGACGTTGGTGGAGTTCCGGCTGGAGCCGATTGCCGGGGGGGACGCTGCTGCTGCTGACCGAGTCGGGCTTCGACAAGATTCCGGCAGACCGGCGCGACGAGGCATTCCTGCGCAACGACGGCGGTTGGACGCAGCAGATGAAGAACATCGAGTCGCATGTCGACAAGGCGTAGCAGCGGGGTGGGCTCGCGGCGCGGCCGGGCGCGGGCGTTTGCCGCGTTAGGCGACGAGACCCGCCTGGCGCTGGTGGCGAAGCTGTGCGCCGGAGAGCGGCAGTCAATCTCCAACTTGACCGAGACGGCGGGACGCGCCACGGAAACCAGGCTGACGCGGCAGGCTGTGACCAAACATCTGCGTGTGCTGGAGCGGGTAGGGCTGGTTCGCTGCGTGCACGCAGGGAGAGAACGGCTTTTCGAATTCAATCCGCAGCCGGTCGGCGAACTCAAGGAATATCTGGAGTCTGTATCCGCGAAGTGGGATGAGACGCTGGCGGGACTGAGGGCCTTTGTGGAGGAGTGACAGGCTCGATGTCTAAGGGGTCGAATCCCTCAGTTGGAAGCCAGCAGGCGGCTGGAAAAGGACCGGGTCGGGGTTAGACTGTTTCACTTCGGTCGTTTCGGTGGTCGACTTCCCGGTGCGTGGGTCGTCCATGATCGTGCGCATTTGCAGGCCTACGGAGGGCGCGAACCAGTTCTCCGTGGTGCTGACGATGTCGCGGTCGTTGCCGTCGTACCCGGCCGGTGTGGTGCGCACTGTGCGGGTCCCCTGGACATAGAGGCCGTCGATCGTCTGCGGAGGCAGCGATTCCGTGCGGTAAGGATAGTAGCGCTGCGGCTGCGGCTGCGGCGGTGCTGCAACCGGCTGCGGGTTGGTCCGGCGGCGGAAGACGGTGACGACTTGCGGATAATTCGCGCCGACATTCCACGTGTAGCTGGTCTGGGTGGGATAGTCAAAGACCTGGAACATGTGGACGGGATCACCGTTCAGGGTGCGGATGGTCTCCCGGCGGGTGCGGCCCTCGGCGTCGCGGGCGAGATAGATCTCCTCGACCGTCCTGATGGTTGTGCCATCGCCGAGGGTCTGGATGCGGGTGATCTCCTGCTTGGCAGAGTAGGGCTGGAAGTGCTGTGGAACGGTGGGAAGACACGGGCACGGCACCGTACTGGCAGCCGGGGCGGCAGCGGCCGGGGCGGACTTCGCACTTGCGGAGGGCGTTGGCTTTCGGGCCGGCGCTTTCGCAGTTTGCCCGGAAGTTGCCTGGACCAGCGTGATGGCGAATGCAAAGAGGAGGGTAACAGAGGTAGGGCGCACAGGGGTCCTCGCTTGGGTAGAACGGGACAGTCTACACCTCGAATGTGACGCGCGAAGAAGAAAATTGGAATCCGCTGGACTCGGATAGCATCGGGAGATGGCCTCTTTTTGCGGGGCCGCGTTGCCGAGTGTACGCATGTCGATTCGCCGGGAGATCGCGCCGATGCTACGTCTCGCCCTGCCGCTGGTGCTGGCAGAGCTGGGATGGATGTTCATGGGCGTGGTGGATACGGTGATGGTGGGCCATCTGCCGCGGCCCGCGGTGACCATTTCGGCAGCGGCGCTGGGCCAGGTGCTCTACAACACCCTGGCCTTCGGGGTTGGCGGCGTGCTGCTGGGCCTGGACACCGTATCTCTCGCAGGCGCACGGTGCGGGCGAATGGGACAGCGCGAATAAGTGGCTGTTGAGCGGCGTGGTTCTGGCCGGGCTGCTGAGCGCGGTGCTGATGGGGATGGTCTGGGTGGGGCCGCTGGCGATGGTGCAGCTGGCGGCGCCGGCGGACCACGAAGTAATGCGCCAGGCGGTGGGCTTTCTCGGCGCGCTGAACTGGGGCACGCTGCCGCTGTTTCTGTACATGACGTTCCGGCGCTATCTGCAGGCGTTCAACCATGTGCGTCCGATCGCCGCGGCGGTGGTGTCGGCAAACGCGGTGAACGCGGGGCTCGACTGGCTGCTGCTGTTCGGCCATCGCTGGAACGTCGCCGGACCTCTCGCTTGCGGTTCCTGCGTATGGGGTGGTGGGGGCGGCGTGGTCGACCGCGCTGGCGCGGCTCTATCTGGCGGCGTTTGCGGCGTGGCCGTGTGGTGGGTGGACCGGCGGCACGGATATGGTGCTGCGGCAGGGCGCGCCGAGACGCGCTGCTCGACTGGGCGCGGCTGCGGCGGCTGGTGCGCCTGGGCGCTCCGGTGGGCGGGCAGATCTTTGTCGAGATTTCGATCTTTGCGGCGGTGACGGCGCTGATCGGCGTGATGGGGCCGGTGCCGTTAGCGGGGCACGAGATCGCGCTGAACTGCGTGAGCTTCACCTGGATGGTGCCGTTCGCCATCTCGACGGCGGCAGACGGTGCGGGTAGGCCAGGCGGTGGGGCGCGGGTCGGTCGCCGAGGCTGCCGCAGCGGGATGGACGGCGATCGGGCTGGGCGCGGGGTTCATGCTTTGCATGTCGGCGCTGCTGGTGACGCTGCCAAACGGATCGCGGGAGGATTTACCGCGATCCGGTGGTGATCGCGGCGGCGGTGCCGCTGCTGCTGGTGGGTGCGGCGTTCCAGTTCTTCGACGGCGTGCAGGTGACGGCGACGGGTGCGCTGCGCGGCGATGGGAAACACGCATGCGGGACTCTATGTGCAGTTGATCGGGTACTGGGTGGTGGGGCTTCCGCTGGGATTGTGGCTGGGGTTTGCGCGCAAGATGGGAGCGGTGGGACTGTGGATCGGGCTGGCGGCGGGGTTGCTGATTGCGGGCGTCGCGCTGCTTGCAGTCTGGGGCGGAACAGTGAGAAGGGGAGTCGGAAGAGTGTAGGTTTTTCGTGGCCGAGGGCTACGTGGTGGGCAACTGCTCGCGGACGCGGGTGCGGGAGCGGGTGGTGATGACGACGGCGGCGCCCAGGATCATCGCGCCGCCGAGGCGGGCGCTGGCGCCGAGGGTCTCGTTCAGGATGAAGACGCCGAGCACCGAGCCAATCAAGGGTTCCATGTTGAGCAGTACGCCGGCCTGCGACGCCGGGACCTGGGTCATGCCCCAGTTCCACAGCAGGGTGGTGGATGCGGTGCACAGGAAACCGCTGGCTGCGAGGGCCAGCCAGGCCTTGAGCGAGACATGGTGGATGGGCGGAAGTCCGTAGATCAGGGGAACGCACACCAGCAGCATTGCAGTCCCGCAGGTGATGCCGTACGCGCTGACGACGATGGCGCTGTGACGCTGCACCAGGTGCTTGTTGAGCAGCACCCAGCCGAGCGCGATGACCAGCGAGAAGACAACCAGGAGGTCGCCGGTGAGGGTGGGGTGGTTGGCTCCGGCCGCGTGGCGGGCGCCAAGGGCGATGAGCGCGGCCCCGGAGGTTGAGACGGCGAGCGAGAACCAGCCGGTCGCGTCCATGCGCTCGTGCGCGAAGAGGGTGGCGGCGACGGCGAGCAGGACGGGCATGGTGCCGACCATGAGCGATGCGTGCGAAACCGTAGTGCGGTTGAGGCCGGAGAACTGGATCAGGAACTGCAGCGGGATTCCCAGGAAGGAGCAAAGCAGCAGAGTGCCCCACTCGCTGCGGTTGAAGTTGGGCCGGTGGGTAAAGAGCAACGGGATAAGTACCAGCGTGGCGAAGAGAAAGCGGTAAAGCACCATGGCGCCCACGCCCATCTCCGCCAGCGCGATCTTTCCGAAGAAAAAGCCGCATCCCCAGAGGGAACTGGCGAGGGCGCAGGAGGCGAAGCCGAGAGTGCGGTTCTTGGAAGCCACGAAGACTATCTAAAGGGTATCAGCGCAGCGCGCCCCGCATCGCGGTCAAGCCGCGATGAATGGAGCACCCGGGCTTACCGGGACACCGCTACCAGATGCGGCAACTGTTGGCCGGGACCATGGGCGTCGGTTTCTTGCAGCCAAACGCGTTGGCGAAGCCGGGCTGGTTGACAATGGTTCCGTTCGCGCGAATCTGGTCAGGCGAGTGCGGGTCCTGGAGAACCTGTTCGCGGACAGCTTCGGGACGCGTGTTTTCGCAGTAGTTCTGGGCGAAGGCGATGTAGAAGCGCTGTGGGCCGGTGAAGCCGCTGACCTTCGCGTTCACATCGAGGTGGTCTTCCTTGGCGCGTTGCATGTAGGCCATGAAGGCGAGCAGCAGTCCGCCGTTGTCGGCGGTATTTTCTCCCAGCGTGAGCTTGCCGTTCACCTTGACGTCGTCGACCGCGGTGAAGGAGCCGTATTCATTCACCAGACAATCGGTGCGGGCCGTAAAGTTCTTCAGGTCATCCGGAGTCCACCAGTCGCTAAGATCGCCCTTGGCGTCGAATTTGCGGCCTTCGTCGTCGAAGCCGTGGGTGAGTTCGTGACCGATGATGGCGCCGATGTGACCGTAGTTCACGGCGGCGTCCTGGGTGTGGTCGTAGAACGGTGGCTGCAGGATGCCGGCGGGGAAGTTGATGTTGTTCATGCTGTCGTCGTAGTAGGCGTTTACTGTGGGCGGAGACATCTGCCACTCATTCTTGTCGACGGGCTTGCCAATTTTGTTGAGCTCGCGGTCGTTCTCGAAGGCGTTGGCGCGGAGCTCGTTGCCGAGGGCATCATTCGGCTTGATGATCAGCGTAGTGTAGTCGCGCCACTTGTCGGGATAGCCGATTTTGTTGGCGACGGCGGCGAGCTTTTGCTGGGCGAGCGCCTTGGTCGCAGGCGACATCCA
>CAWBFL010000114.1:0-21759 GCA_963787905.1 uncultured Acidobacteriaceae bacterium
CTTCGAGCGCTTTGGAGAGGACGTAGCGGGTCTGCGGCAGCGGGCCTTCGGACGCGTCAACGAGCAGGACGACGCCGTCGACCATCTTGAGCGCGCGCTCGACCTCGCCGCCGAAGTCGGCGTGGCCGGGGGTGTCGACGATGTTGATCTTGTTGTCGTGGTAGTAGAGTGCGGTGTTCTTGGCCAGGATGGTGATGCCGCGCTCGCGCTCGAGGTCGTTGGAGTCCATGACGCGCTCGGCGACGGCCTCGTTGGCGCGGAAGGTGCCGGACTGGCGCAGCATCGCGTCCACCAGGGTGGTCTTGCCGTGGTCGACGTGGGCGATGATGGCGATGTTGAAGATCGGCTTAAGGGCCGGCTTGGCGGCTGCCGGCTTGGCTGCGACGACGGGCTGGTCGGCGGTCTCGGAAGTAGGAAGTGTCTGATCCATCATGATTTGACTGCTCAAAACGTTGGGTTGTCCTGTCTGGATGCTTATTTGAGGCGCGTTCAGTCCCAGCCGAAGATGCGGGCCGGGAGCTCATTGAAGGATTGCCAAATGGCAAAAATGAGCGCCATGTCTAGTCTACCGCACCGCGCACCCGGCCGGCGGGCGATGCAACTCCGGGCGCCACGCCGGCTATCGAACCAGAGACGGCGCCGGCGGGGCCAACGCCGAAAGAAACCGCGAAATTGCCAGCAACGGCTGCATGGAGTAAGACTCGGAGGAAGGGCCCCACTCTGCCCGCGCGCTCTGCGGGACACCGGGAGGATGTGATGAAATTCCTGCGAATTTCTGCCGCGGCGCTGGTTACGGGCGTGGGCTGCTCGATCGCGATGGCGCAAAACGCCTCGGCCACTGCCGCCGCGCAGGCGAATGCCGCGGTCAGCGACCGGTACCTGACCCCGGTTGAGACCGAGCTGGCCGGCAAGCTGGACAGCAAGAATGCCACCGTGGGCCAGCCGGTTTCGGCGAAGACCACCGAGACGGCCAAGCTGGCCGACGGCACCACGCTGCCGCGCGGGACCAGGCTGGACGGCCACGTGACCCAGGTGCAGGCGCATAGCAAGGACCAGCCATACGCGTCGCTGGCGATTGTGTTCGACCGCGCCGAACTGAAGGACGGCCAGAGCGTGGCGCTGCGTGCGGTGATGCGGACGCTCGCGCCGCCGGCGACGCTGCCGTCTCCCTCCGACAACCTGATGGCGGACGGGCCGATGGGGCCGGGCGGCGGCGCCTCCGCGGGCAGCCGCGGCGCGATGGGACTGGGCGGCAGCACGGCCGGGTCGGCGGTGCACCCGGTGCAGCAGACGGCGGGATCGACGCTGGGCGGGCCGGTCGCGGATACGCGCTCCATTGTGGATGCGACGGCGAACCCCGAGGCCGGAGCGGTGGCCCACGCCGGCGACAGCGTCTCCGCTGCTCCGCGCGCCACCGGACTGCCGGGGGTGATGCTGTCGAACGCAGCCGGGGCGGATGCTTCCGGCAGGTTGATGGCATCGGGGAAGAACATCTCGCTGGACAGCGGCACGCGGATCACGCTGGCCGTGATTGTGCGCTAAGGCGAAGGCCGGCTGCGGCGGAGGCGGCGATTAAAACAGGAACGCGGCACACCCGTATGGTGGCCGCGTTCGCGTCGTACTCACTACTGCTTAGTGCGTTCAGCTCGCCTACTCGAACTGCCTTCAGCTCGCCTACTGGTGGTGCGTACTGCTCTTCGACTGCATGCTGCTTGTTTACTGCATGCTGCATTCATCAGTACATCTACTGCCAACTGCGTTCATCAGTACAGCTACTGGGTGTTGCATACATCAGTACGGCTCATCTACTGCCTGGTGCATTCATCAGTACGTTTACTGCAACTACATTCATCAGTACATCTACTGCGTGGTGCATTCATCAGTGGGGTCGAAGCCTCGAGGCAAAGTCATTTGGGGGAACACGCCATAACCTTTGCCACCCGGGGCTTCGACCAGTCCGTGAGCATTGGCCCTGCCCACGGACTTGCTTGAAACATAGTGCCGCATTCGTTGAAATCTTCCTGTGATCTCTATCACACTACTTTGACCGAATACCGGCCGCTGCGCATCGATCATCGGACAGCTCTTAAATGCCGAACGCGGCTCGCCGGGGAGGCAGCCGCGTTCGCCTGGTGCGCTTTCCTTTGCTTCGGTCCCGCTCTCTGCTGCGTGCTTCCGCCGGCACAGGCGCCGCTTGCTTCCGTCAACCCGGTGCGGGTTGGGCGGGACACTTCCTCTGGCGCCCATCGCACGCATCGGCAAAGAGGCTGCGGCGGAGCGTGCGAGTCTCCCGATAATGGTCCGGGACTCCTCCGCCGCGGCAGGTTGGCTGGTCGGCATTGACCCACGCTGCACCGGCCTCGTGAAGAGAGCATGCCAGAGCCCGGCGGAGGCCGCTGTGACGATTGTCACCAATCGTCGGCGGAGGGGGGACGGCTGGTCTATTGGGCCGTCGCGAGGACCAAGACCGTGGCGATGGGATCGAGCGGCCTGGCCGGGAGCTGGATGTCCAGCGCATCGCCGGTGCGAGTCAGCTTGAGTGGCGTGTGGGCGGGATCGGCGAGCAAGTACGCGCCGGTGACCTTGCGCGGCAGCTTGTCCAGGTGGAAGCTGCCCGCCGGCCAGTTGAAGATCTCGATGTAGATCTTGCTGGCCGAGGTGGTGGAGCGCCAGTCCCACGCGGGCACCCACTTCGGCTTGCCGTTCTTGTCCTTTTCGGTGGTGGAGAAGGAGCCCGCCTCCGGGCCGAAGAGGGTGGGCTGGGTGGCGTAGATGGCTTCGCCGTTGACCGCCAGCCACGCGCCCATGGCGTGCAGGCGATCGACCTCGGGCTGGGGCACGATGCCGTGCGAGTCGGGGCCGATGTTGAGCAGGTAGTTGCCGCCTTTGCTGGCGATGTCGATGAGGTTGCGCAGCAGGGTCTCGGGCGACTTGAAGTTGGTGTCGTAGGATTTGAAGCCCCAGGTGTCGTTGATGGTCATGCAGGACTCCCAGTCGCGGCCGGGAAAGCCCTGCGCGGGGATGGTCTGCTCGGGGGTTTCGGTGTCGCCCTTGTAGCCGCCGCCGAGGCGGTTGTTCCAGATGAGGTTGGGGTGCTGGTTCAGCAGCGCGACGATCTCCGCGGCGCGCGCGGGCGTCATGTTGGCGGTGGGCGTGTCGAACCAGACGACGGCGGGGAAGTCGCCGTAGTTGGTGAGGAGTTCCTTGATCTGCGGGATGGCCTTGGTGTGCAGGTAGGTGTCGAAGTCGCCGTTCTGCGCGGGGTCCCAGTGGTGGGTGACGGGGTCGTGGTTCTGGCGGAGGATCGCGGAGGCGCCGGGTGCGGTCCAGTCCTGGTCCTGCGAGTAGTAGAAGCCGAGCTTGAGGCCCTGCTTGCGGCATTCGTCGGCGAGTTCGCGCAACGGATCGCGGTGGAAGGGCGTGGCGGCGACGATGTTGAAGGAGTTCGCCTTGGAATCGAACATGGCGAAGCCGTCGTGATGCTTGGCGGTGATGACGATGTACTTCATGCCGGCGGATTTGGCGAGGGCGACGATATCGTGCGCGGAGAAGCCGGTGGGATTGAACTGGCCGGCGAGGGCCTTGTAGTCGGCGACAGGGATGGAGGCGTTGTTCATGATCCACTCGCCGAGCGAGGGGATCTGCTTGCCGTCCCAGGTGCCGGCGGGCACGGAGTAGAGTCCCCAGTGGATGAACATGCCGAAGCGCGCCTGGCGCCACCAGGCCATGCGGGCGTCTTTCTGCGCGGGAGTTTCGGCGTCCTGGACGGAGGGGATGGGATGCGGCGCGGGCGCGGCTGGCGGCTGCGCGACGGAGACGGAAACGAGGTAGCAACGGCAGCGAGAAGAACGGTAACTGCGACACGGTGGGTCAGGTTCAAGGCAATCCCTCAGCCCGCAGATGCGGCCTAGAGATTGTATCCGCGGCCAACCCTATTGTGCTGCGGCAGCCGGCTGCGGCTTTACCGCGATGCTGACGCCGCCCATCTCGCCCTGGACGACCAGCGGCTGCGAGCCATCCGCATAGCTGCGGATCAGCTTCTCGCCCGGCGGCCGCGGCACGCAGACCGGGCAAATGTAGTCGGCCCCGCTCACGTCGGTGGCGTGCACGACCTTCAGGACGTACTCGCCTTCCGCGACATAGGGGAAGCGGAACTTGTTTCCGTCGCTGTCGGTGTTGGTTTCCGCCACCACGGAGCCGTCGGAGTCATCGAGTTCGACGCGGGCGGAGTTGACGGTCGCTCCGGTCTCCGCGCTGACGACCGTGCCGGAGACGGTGTGCAGTTTGGCGAGGGGGATGGTGATGTTGTCGGCGTTGGACTCTTCGCCGTCTTTCAGCTTGATGACCTTGGCGTCACGCTGGCGGGCGCAGTCTCCGAAGTAGATGTCCAGCGAGTAGCCGCCGATGCCGAGGGTGGTTCTCAGCAGGTATTCGCCTGCGGGAAGGCCGGCGAGGCGGAAGTTGCCCTGATCGTCGGTGACGACTCCGCCGTCGGTGAAGAAGGAACCTTCCTCGGCCCCGAATTTTACCCACTTGCCGGACTTGTCCTTGCGCAGCAGCTTGACCAGGGTTTGGGAGGCGGGCTCGCCGTCGTCGAAGTGGACCGAGCCGGAGATGATGGAGCCCTTGGTCAAGGCGATGTCGGCGATGGTGGTGCGGTTGGCGGCGACCGTGATCGGCGTGAGGGCCGCGGCCATGGCGGCCAGGGCGCCCTTCAGTTCCGTGGAGGCGGGCTGGTAGTTTTCGAGGTCGCTGTAGGAGACAGGAACAGGCGATGAATATCCCAGCATTTCCGCGACGACGTAGTAGTCCCCGGGAGGAACATTTGGGATTGCGTAGGAACCGTCCAGCCCGGCCTGCGTGGAGGCCGATGCATTGGCGTCCCCCGCCTTGACGCCCGGGTCAACCGGCAGCAGCGCAACGTAGGCCATGCGCGCGGGCCGCTGGATGTCGCGGAGAAAGACGTGGCCGGTAATGGTTCCGGTAGCGGGCGGCGGTGCGACGGCGGCAGGAGATGGGGCGGGAGTGTCGGGCGGCGTGGGGGGTTGCGCGGGAAGGATGCGCGCAACGAGGAGCAACACGGCGAGCTGACGAAGCAGTTTCAACGCGAACCCTCAAGCTGCGGGTGCGGCTTAGAGATTGTAAGAGAAAAGCGCGGGGGAGTTCTACAATTGCGCGTAGGAGAGCACCCATGGGCGCGGTCGAGGATGTGCGCAAGGGACTTCAGGATGTAGTAGCACCTGACCTCAAAGCTCTCCAGGTCGAGGTGAAGGAGGGGTTCGCCTCGGTCGAAAAGCAGCTTGCGTCAGTGAAAGATGGGTTCGCGTCAGTGGAGAAGCTGGCTGCAATCCGCCACGATCTCGTGTTAGCTGAACTGCGCAGCGCGCTTGCCATAGCGGAATCGCGACACGAGGCCATCCTGAAGGCGCTTGATATTGATCGGCGTCTGGACGGGATCGAGGCGCCGAAATCACGCAGCAAGCCCCGGCCTAACTAATTTGCCGCGAGGAACCTACCAGAGGCCCCAGGCGCGGCTGATGTAGTCGGACAGGGTCATGGTGATGAGGACGAGGAAGGTGAAGAAGCCGGCGCCGACCGTCATCTTGATCAGGTTCGACTGATACTTCACGTGCATGAAGAACAGGATGACGATCACCATCTTGGTGGACGCGATGGCGAGCGCGACGATGGGGTTGAACACGCCCATGTCGATGTTGGCCGCGATTACGGTGAGCAGCGTGCCGATCAGCAGCGAGATGTAGACGAACACGTACTGGAGCGGCGAGACGATGTGATGCTCCGCGTGCTCCGGGTTGGTGACGTTCAAGGGATCGTGGAAGTGCTGCTCGTGTTCGGTCATGGTGACTCCGGTTCTCAGTTCTCAGTTCTCAGTTCTCAGTTCTCAGTTCTCAGAAAATGCTACGGGGCGCGTATTTCAACTAACAACTGAGAACTCGCAACTTAGAACTGTCTTCTAATGCGCCAGCGGGTGACGGTTGATCAGGTAGAGCAGCGGGAACAGGAACAGCCAGACGATATCGACGAAGTGCCAGTACAGTCCGAAATTTTCGATGGGCGCGACGTATCCGGCGCTGAAGTCGCCTCGCTGAGCGCGGCCGATGAGCCAGAAAAGCAGCGCGATGCCGATGATCATGTGCAGCGCGTGCATGCCGGTCATGGCGAAGTAGAGGAAGAAGAAGATCTGGGTGTGCTGGGCTACGTCGGGCGGCAGGGGATTTGCGGCCGGCTTGCCGGTCTTCGCGTCGATCGCCGGGTTGATGAACTGCGAGACGTCGAAGCTGGCGCCGGGCACGTGATGCAGCTCGAACTTCTCTTTGTACTCGAAGTACTTGACGCCGAGGAAGGCGCAGCCGAAGACGGTGGTGAAGACCAGCATCCACACCAGCAGCTTGCGCTTGCGCACCTCGGCGGCCCATACGGCCAGCGCCATGAAGAAGCCGGAGGTGATGAGGATGGCGGTATTGGCGGCGCCCATGCCGATGTTCAAGGTGTTGGATGCGGCGACGAAGGCGTCGTAGTACCAGTTGCGGTAGAGCAGGTAGGCGAAGAACATGCCGCCGAAGAACATGATTTCCGTCAGCAGGAAGAGCCACATACCGAAGCTGCCGGCTTCGCGCTGCTGCTCCTCCGTCTCGAAGTGGTGACGGTGCTGCGGCACAAAGACATGCTCGTGCTCGACGTGCTCGGCCTGCGTGGTTTCGATGGCGCTATCCAACGGTCGTCACCTCTTGTTTCGTCTTGTGCTCCAGCCAGTCGTAGTCGTAGGCTTCGTGGTCCATGACGGGGATGGTGGTAAAGTTTTCGGTCAGCGGCGGCGACTGGATCTGCCACTCGAGGCCGGTCGCCTGCCAGGGATTGTCGCCGGCCACGGCTCCGTACTTCAGCGACCACGCGAGATACAGGATGGGCAGCATGTAGCCGATGCCCAGCACGGTCGCGCCCGCGGTGGAAAGCACGTTGAGGATCTGGAACTCCGGCGGATACGCGTGGTAGCGGCGCGGCATGCCCAGGTAGCCGAGGATGAACTGCGGCAGGAAGGTGAGGTTGAAGCCGATGAAGGTGACCACGGCGGCCATCTTCGAGAGCGTCTCCGGATACATGCGGCCGGTCATCTTGGGCCACCAGAAGTGCACGCCCGCGAGGAACGCCATCAGCATGCCGCCCACCATGACGAAGTGGAAGTGGGCGACGATGAAGTAGGTTTCGGTGAGCTGAATATCCATGCCCAGCGAACCAAGGAAGACGCCGGTAAGCCCGCCGATGGTGAACAGGCCCATGAAGCCGAAGGCGTAGAGCATCGGCGTCTCGAAGGTGATGGAACCTTTCTGCAGCGTGAACGACCAGTTGAAGATCTTGATGGCGGAGGGTACGGCCACCAGCATGGTGAGCAGCGAGAACACCAGCGCCGAGTAGTTGGAGACACCCATGATGAACATGTGGTGTTCCCACACAAAGAAGCCGAACAGCGCGATGGCGACCGACGAGAACGCGACCGCGGTGTAGCCGAAGACGCGCTTGCGGCTGAAGGTGCTGATGACTTCGCTGATGACGCCCATGCCGGGCAGAATCATGATGTAGACGGCAGGGTGCGAGTAGAACCAGAAGAGATGCTGGAAGAGCAGCGGATCGCCGCCCTTGGTGGGATCGAAGACGCCGATGCCAACCAGCCTTTCGAGCGCGACCAGCACGATGGCGATGGCCAGCACCGGGGTGCCCAGCACCATCAGGATGGAAGCCGCGTAGTGCGACCACACGAACAGCGGCATGCGGAACCAGGTCATGCCGGGGCAGCGCATGCGGTGAATCGTCACGATGAAGTTCAGCCCGGTAAAGATGGAGCTGAAGCCCGCGACGAAGATGGCCGTCGCCGTGGTGATGACGTGGGTATTGAGGTAGTGGGTCGAGAGCGGCGTGGTGAAGGTCCAGCCGGTATCGACGCCGCCCAGCACCAGCGAGGTGAGCACCAGCGTGCCGCCGATGATGTAGAGGTACCAGCTGAGCAGGTTGATCTTGGGGAAGGCGAGGTCGCGCGCGCCCAGCATGATGGGGATGAGGAAGTTGCCCAGCGTAGCCGGCACCGACGGCACCAGGAACAGGAAGACCATGATGACGCCGTGCATGGTGAAGAGCTTGTTGTAGGTGTCCGAAGCGACCAGGTCCGGCTGCGGCGTGAGCAGTTCCAGCCGGATGAGCCCGGCGAAGGCGCCGCCGATGAAGAAGAAGACGGTGATCGAGATGAGGTAAAGCATCGCGATGCGCTTGTGGTCGCCGGTCAGCAGCCAGCTCAGCAGGCCATGCTCCGCGGTGATGAAGTTTTTCTTCGGGACCTGCGCAGTGCTCTGGTCGGGCAGATTGAGAATCGTGGTACTGGATGCGCTCATGGTTTCACCACCTCTGACGCCGGAGGCGCCGCCTGGTCGGAATCCGATGTGGTCAGCGTCTGCTGAACCCGGTAATCGGTGTGCAAGGTCTTCAGGTATTCGACCAGGTCAATCAGGCCGTCTTCGCTGACCTGGCCCTGGTAGGTCGGCATAATGGGCGCGTAGCCCGCGGTCACATGCTGCGACGGATTGAGGATGGCGTCGCGCAGATATGCCTCGTTAACCAGCACCTGCGAGCCGTTGGTCAATTGCAGCTTGGACCCGAAGACTCCGGCGAGGCTGGGTCCGCGCGCCGCGGCGTTGCCGGAGTGGCAGGCGTTGCAGCCCATGCTGGCGAACATGCCGCTCGCCGTTCTGCGCCAGCGACATGCCGCTGGTCGACTCCTCGGTCCACTTCTTGTAGTCCTCCGGCGAAAGCACGGTGATGGTGCCGATCATGGCGGAGTGGTTGGTGCCGCAGTACTGGGTGCAGAACAGGTGATACTCGCCTGGCGTGGTCGCCTGGAACCATACCGTCGAGTAGCGGCCGGGGATCACCTCGCGCTTGATGCGGAAGGCGGGGATGGAAAAGCTGTGGAAGACATCCTGCGAGATCATGGTGAGCTGGATGGGCTGGCCGGTGGGCACGTGCAGCGCATTGATCTCGTGCTGGCCGCCGGGATGCTCGGCCTTCCACATCCACTGCTTGCCCACGATATAGATGTTCATGGAGTTAACGGGCGGCGTGTAGATGCGGAAGTAGAGCAGCGCGCCCCACACAAACGCGATCAGGAAGATGCCCAGCGGAATGATCGTCCAGGTGGCCTCCAGCAGCGTCGAGCCTTCAATCTGCGTGGCCACCGGATGCACGCTCTTGCGGTAGCGCAGCGAGAAGGTGGTGACGATGATCGCCACCAGCACCACGCCGGTCACCGTCATGCCCAGCAGAAAGAAGTACAGCGAGTCCATCCACGGCGCAGCCGTCGACGCCTCCGGCGGAAACAGCGCCGAGTGGGTGAGCCACTTAATCAGAAATTGCCATAAGACCGGACTAATTCCCATCGTTACCCTTTGTCGTCCTCATCCGTTCGCCAGTTGACCAGATTGTGGTCGCGGCCCAGCCGCAGGTCTCTCCGAAACATCACAAACATGAAACTTCCCAGGCTGACCACCGTCATCATCCCGCCCAACTGCACCACGCGCGCGACGATCAGCGAATGCTTGTTCGTCTGCGGATCGTAGTGGTAGCAGTAGGTAAGAATGTTGGCGACGGGCGAGCCAATCCGGTTGCCCGAAGCCTCGATGAGGCCGAGCAGAATGTCCTTGGGCGAGTACTCCACGCCGAGGTAGTACTGGGCAAGATGGCCGTCGGTGGTCACCACTTCGATGGAGCTGGCGTGGGCGTACTGGTCCAGCTTGCCGTCCGGCCCGGGAACGCGTACGTAACCAAATCCGGTCGCATTCGAGACCGCGTCGATGGCGGCTTGCTGGCCGGTGAGGAAGTGCCAGCCGTTGGCCGTCTCCGGCCGGCCGTAGCGCTTGACGTAGTAGGCCTTCTTGCTCGCGGCCAGCGCGGGCGTTTCGCTGGGGTCGATGCTGATGATGACGATGTCGAAGTCCTTGCCGGGCGTCAGCTTCACCATCTCGAGCGCGCCGGCGAGGCCATCCATCTCTTCCGAGCAGAGCAACGGGCAGTTGTAATAGACCAGCGAAAGAATCACGGGATGCTTGCCGAAGTAGTCGCCCAGCCGCACGGATTTGCCGGTGTCGTCGACGAACTGCGCGTCCAGCGGAAGCTGCTGGTTCAGGCGCTGGGTCACGCCAACTTTCTGCAGCACCTGCGGCAACTGGTCGCCGCTGTTGGGGCCGGACTCCTTGTCGCCGTAGCTGGATACCTGCGCGAACGCGGACGCCGCGGACAAGCGCAGCACAATGCGGCGCCCAATGCGCCCCGTGCCACCATCCGCCGAATTGTCCGCTGCTGCATCCTCATTGGCCCCTCACAACTGATTTACTTCTCCGGAATCATCTCCGCGTTCACGGCCCGGCCGTAGTTCATCTTCTGTTCGCGCGCCTCGATGGTCATCAGCTCGTAGCCGGTGCGGGCAAAGCCATCGGTCAGCGGCGCGTGGATCTCCGGCGGGGCGGCGTGGGCGACGTTGTCCGGCGTGGCCGTGGCGGCACTCTCCACCGGCAGGCCGCGCTGGGCGATCAACTCCATCGCGCGCTCGATGGGAATGCGAATGGTTCCGGGCTGGCCATCGACCAGGCTGTAGTGCTCCAGCAGCAGGTCTTCCTTCGCGTGCAGGTCGGCGGTGGCCTGGTTGCCGTCGTCGACGTCGAGCTGCGGCTGGGGAAAGGGAGCAACCATCTGCCGCAGTTCCTGCTGCTGCATCTCCGGATTGCTGGCCAGGTCCTTGCCCTTGCCCAGCGGCATTGCGCCCGCGGCGACGGTCCACTTCGAAGCTGCGCCGTCCTGCTTCTCCCACAGGTTGTTGATCACCTTGCCCATGCCGTAGCAGAAGAAGAAAAAGATGATGACGACGCCGAACAGGCCCGCGAGGAACACGGCGACGCCGCGGACGTTGACGTCCTCGACCTCGTATCCGGGATGGTCGGCATCCACCTGCGGCGAGTAGTCGGCCGGCTGGATTTTATCCTTGTCCATGTTGTGGCCGTCAGTGGGCATGTTCCGCCTCCAGCATCTCTTCCAGGTGAGGATCGTTGACCACAACCAGCGGCCACTTCTTCAACTGGGTCAGGTAGTACGCCACCCACACGCCCAGCATCGCGATGGGCACGGTGACGAAGGCCAGCACGCTGAGCGGCTCGCCGACCAGGTTGCCGGCGGCGTCCTTGAAGTTCGGCTCGATCAGCCAGAACATGTCGATCAGCCGCGCCAGGATCATGAAGCTGGTGATCCAGATCATCTTCTGCTTGTTGCGCTTGATGTCGCGCGAGAGCAGCAGGCAGAACGGAATCAGCCAGTGGCAGACGAAGTCCAGCGAGCAGATGGTCCACCAGCCGCCGTGGATGCGGGCGAGGTACCAGGGCAGCTCGTCGGGGATGTTGCCCGACCAGATGATGAGGAACTCGGCGAAGGTCAGGTAGATGTTGAGCATGACGAAGGCGAAGAGGAACTTGCCCAGGTCGTGCTGCTCGGTGACGCGCAACAGCGTCTTCATGGGCTCGTAGCGCGACAGCAGGATCACGCTGAGGATGCTGAGCGCGAGCACTGCGTAGCCCTGCGCCACCAGGAACTGCAATCCCCAGATGGACGAATACCAGGTGACGTCGAGCGACTTGATCCACACGATGGCGCCCATGGTCATCAGGATCACGTAGATGAGAATGCCCGGGCCGCTGAGGTTTTCGAACTTGATGCGCCAGCGTTCGTAGCTGCTCTCGGTGCCGCGCAACGGATCGGCGTCGCGCTCCAGCGACCACTTGTTCAGCAGATGCATGAACAGCAGCAGCACGGCGAAGACGATGCAGCTCTCGACCACCAGCGCGTGCGGATTCAGCATGGGCCGCTTGAAGTTTGCGGTCAGTTGCTGCTCGTGGTTGATCCAGTGGTTGGCGTAGGCGTTGTTGGTGGACGCCGCGTCGGGATAGAGCACCCACTGGTAGAGATGCTTGCCCAGCGCGGGGACCAGGATGGGCACCAGCATCAGCCCGACCAGCGGCAGGGTGCGGGTCATCGCCTCCAGCGGGCGGCGCAGCAGCAGGCCCCACTTGCCGCCGGTCACGTACTGCAGCATCAACAGCACCAGCGCGCCGCCGGCGAAGTTGAAGCAGGTCATGTAGCCCATCAGGTAGGCGCGCATGATGTGGTTGCGGCCGTCGTGCGAGCTGATAAACACGAGCGACAGCAGCGCGAAGACGGCCGCAACGATGAGCGCGCGCATCCGCCACGCGACCAGCACCTCGGGCGCGGCCAGCGACGCGGGCAGCACGCGCGGCTCGTGGCCGGGTGCGCCGTGTTCTCCGTGTTGTTCGTGTGCAGATGACATTTCGTTTTCGGCCTTAAGATATGAAATCGCTAAAAGAAACCGGCTTGGTTACTGGTTCGGCGTGGCGGGCGCAGCTCCGGCTGCTCCCTTGGCGTTGGGATTGACGGCTGCGGGAATCCCGTTGTCCTGGTTGTTGGGCGTGCCGTATACCGCGGTCGGCGGCAGGCCCCAGCTGTTGGCAAAGTTGGCCGGCAGGCCTTCGCCCGCGGCTATGTTGGAGAGCGATTCAATCTTCGCTCCGGACGGCGCATCTTCCGGCTTCGCCGCCTGGCTTAGCTGCAGCGCCTTGATGTAGGCGACGATAGCCCAGCGGTCTTCCGGCGAAACCTGCGCCTTGTACTCCGGCATGGCGCCGTAGCCGTTGGTCATCACGTTGAAGTAGTGTCCCAGCGGCGCCGCCAGCAGGCGGAAGGTGTGGAAGTTGCCCGCCGGACGATAGCCGCGCTCGACAATCATGCCGGCGCCGTTGCCCACGCGCGAGTGGCACGGCGTGCAGTAGATGTTGTAGCGCTCCTGCCCGCGTTCCAGCACTTCCATGGTCACCGGGAACGGCATCACGTTGCCTTCCTTGCCGTCCGGTCCCAGGCCGGTGTAGTAGTAGGCATCCTGGTGGAGCTGGCCGCGCGCGACCGTATTCTCCACCTGGGGCCGCGCGGAACGTCCGTCGGCGTAAAAGTCGGTGCCGCGCTGGGGAATAAACTTGGGCTGATCGTGCATGTCCTGCCGGCATCCCACCAGCAACATGGTCGCAGCCAATGCACCGGCGACCGCGCATTGCCGCGCAACGCTCGCCCCTCGAAGCTCAAACCTGGAAACTCGAACCCGCATTAGTGTTCCACCTCCACCACTGATGCCGGCGAGAACTGATCCAGAAACGCGCGGGTTTCCATAATCGAGAACCTGGGGTCGGCTGCCTCCAGGCACAGAAAGAATTTGTCCGTGCTGGCGCCGTCGCGGAAGTTCGGCGCGTTGAACAGCGGATGATAGAGCTGCGGCAGCCCGTTGAGCGCCAGCATGCCGAACGCGGCCGACAAGCCCGAAAACAGGATGGTCCACTCGTACGCGGGAATGATGAACGCCGGCCAACTGAACAGCGGGCGGCCTGCAATGTTCAGCGGGTACGACCACACCGCAATCCACGTCTCCATCAGGAACGCGGTGGTCACGCCCATCAGCCCGCCGAGGAGGCACACCAGCGGCACGCGGTTCTTGTGGAAGTCGAGCGCCTCGGCGGCTTCTTCCACCGGGTAGGGGGTGTAGCACTCCATGCGGCGGTAGCCGGCGGCGCGCGCCTGCTGGGTGGCGTGCACCAGCTCGCCCGGAGTGTTGAACTCGGCCAGCAACCCGTAGATTCCCTCGCGCGGCGGCATCAGACGGTCTCCTTGGCTACGGTTTCAGCATCGGGTCCGCCCTTGTGGACCTTGGTCTGCGGCAACATCATGCGTATCTCCGACATCGGAATCATGGGCAGGAAGCGCACAAACAGCAGGAACAGGAAGGTGAACAGTCCCCAGGTCCCGATAAACGTCATATAGTCCCAGCGGGTGGCGCGGTAGGTGCCCCAGCTTGACGGCAGGTAATCGCGATAGAGGCTGGTCACGACGATGACGAAGCGCTCGAACCACATGCCGGTGTTGATGACAAAGCTCAATAGGAAGAGGAACAGCGCATTGACGCGCAGCTTGCGCGACCACAGGGTGGTGAGCGGGATCGCCAGGTTGGTCAGGATCAGGATCCAGTACGCCCAGCCCATGGGGCCGAACATGCGGTTCCACATCATGAAGAACTCCCAGTGGCTGGCCGCGTACCAGCTCATGAAGACTTCCATGCCGTAGCCGTAGCCGACGATCAGGCCGGTGCCGAGCATGACCTTGGCCATGTTGTCCAGATGGCGCAGCGTGACTAAATCTTCCAGGTGATAGAACTTGCGGATGGGCACGGCCAGCGTGATGACCATGGCGAAGCCGGAGTAGATGGCGCCGGCAACGAAGTAGGGCGGGAAGATGGTGGTATGCCAGCCGGCCATGGCCGCGACCGCGAAGTCGAAGCTGATGACGGTGTGCACGGAGAGCACCAGCGGCGTGGAAAGGCCGGCCAGCAGCAGCGATGCGGTTTCGTAACGCATCCAGTGGCGGGTCGATCCGCGCCAGCCCATGGAAAGCATGCCGTAGAAATACTTCGCCAGCGGCATGGTCGCGCGATCGCGCATGGTGCCGAAGTCCGGCACCATGCCGATGTACCAGAAGACCACCGAGATGGTTGCGTAGGTGGAGACCGCGAACACGTCCCACGCCAGCGGCGAGCGGAACTGCGGCCACACGTTCATGGTGTTGGGATAGGGGAACAGCCAGTAGCTGACCCAGGGGCGGCCGACGTGGATGAGCGGGAAGATGCCCGCGCAGCAGACCGCGAAGATGGTCATCGCTTCGGCGAAGCGGTTGATGGAGTTGCGCCAGGTCTGCTTGAACAGCAGCAGGATGGCCGAGATCAGCGTGCCGGCGTGGCCGATACCGATCCACCACACGAAGTTGATGATGGCGAAGCCCCACGCGCCCGGAATGGTGACGCCCCAGATGCCGACGCCCTTCAGGAACAGCCAGGTGAGCGCGATGATCAGGAAGGTGGCGACGCCGCCGGCGACCGCGAGGCCGCCAAACCAGCCCAGCGGCGTGTTCGACGTCAGCACGATGCCGGCGATCTTATGGGTCACGCTCTTGAAGTTGTGGCCCGGCGCGATGACCGCGTACTCGCCCGTGCGCGGATCGATCATCGGGTCGACTACCGGCACGCCTTTTGGATCCAGCAATGGAGATTTGGTCGCCATCGTTATGCGAGCTCCGGATTGGGGTTGATGACGCCGGCCGTGTAGGTGGTACGCGGCCGGAAGTTCAGGTCCGCCAGCACCTGGTAGTCACGCTCGGTTGCTTTCTTCTTCGAAACCGCGCTGTTGGGGTCGTTGACATTGCCGAAAGTGATCGCGCTGGCCGGGCATGCCTGCTGGCACGCGGTGAGAATCTCGCCGTCGCGGACTGCGCGGTTCTCCTTGTCGGCTTCGATCTTCGCGGCCTCGATGCGCTGCACGCAGTAGCTGCACTTCTCCATCACGCCGCGCGAACGCACCGTGACATCGGGGTTGCGCATGAACTTCAGGCTCTCCGTATCGAAGTCCGAGTAGAGCAGGAAGTTGAAGCGGCGCACCTTGTACACGCAGTTGTTGGAGCAGTAGCGCGTGCCCACGCAGCGGTTGTAGACCATGGTGTTCAGGCCTTCGGGCGTGTGCACGGTGGCGCCCACCGGGCAAACCTGCTCGCAGCCGGCGTTCTCGCAATGCTGGCAGGCCATGGGCTGGAAGTGCGCGCGCGGCGCATGCAGATCGCCCTCGAAGTAGGTGTCGATGCGCAGCCACTGCATGTTGCGGCCGATCTTCACCTGCTCGCGGCCGACCACGGGGATGTTGTTCTCCGCGTAGCAACTGACGATGCAGGCGTTGCAGCCGATGCAGGAGTTCAGGTCGATCGCCATGCCCCACTTGTTCTGCAGGTCGGCTTCTCGCCGACACGTCCTTGTTTGTAGCTCCACGCATCGGGGAAGAAGCTCTCGTCGTGGGTTGGCGCCTCGCCCTCGGGCCCGTAGCCGACCTTGTTCACCAGCGCGCCCGGTCCGCCCTCAATGGCAAAGTCGGGATGCGCCTTCACCTCCTCCAGCGTGGCGTAGCGGATGATGCCGCGCTCCATCGCCTCATCGCCGGGCAGCGAGTATTCGCCGTCGGTGTCGTACTCTTTCTTGTTCAGGTCCTGCTGCGCGAAGGCTCCGCGATGCTCGGTGAAGTTGACCTTGGTGACGCAGAGGTCGTAGATGTCGCCAGTCTTGGTGAGGGCGCCGGCGGTGCTGTAGGGGGTGTCGCTGGTGCGCAGCAGGTACGAGTCGAAGCCGACACCCGCGCCCGCGCGACCCGCCTCCGGCCCGCGGCCAAAGCCGACATGCACGGTGATCACGCCGTCCGCGTGGCCGGGAACCATCATGCTCCGCCGATGACCTTGCGGCCGTTGACGTTGATCTCGACGGCGTCGTTCTGCTCGAGCTTCAGCGCCTCCATGGTGGCGAAGCTCATCAGCGCGGCGTTGTCCCAGCTGAGATTTGTAACCTGCTTCGGCAGCTCCTGCAGCCAGCCCACGTTGGCGTAGCGGCCGTCGTAGAGCGACGGATCGGATTTGAAGGCAATCTCCACGCTGCCCGCAGCGCCAGGCGTCACAGCGGGTGCGGCCTGCGCGCCAGCCTTCGGCGTTGCGGAGGTTGCCGTAAACGCTGTGCCCTCCACCCAGCCATCGTGCAGCGCCTTGCGCCACGCGCTGGGGAAGTCGCCCTTGAGGTAGGTCTTCGCATTCGCCTGCACCGCGTCGAACGCCGACATCTGCGGGTTGTCCAGCAGCGCCTGCAGCACCTCGTGCGCAGAATGCCCGCCATACATGGGCGCAATCATCGGCTGGATCAGCGAAATGGTGCCGTCGTACGCGCGTGCATCGCTCCAGCTTTCGAGGTAGTGCGCCTGGTTGATGTGCCACACGCTGACTGCGCCGGTCTCGTCCACATGCGAGCCGAGATGCACGGTGTTGGGAACCTTGTCGAACGCAGCCGCGAACTCCAGATCGACCGGCGCGGCGTAGATCGGATTCACGCCCAGCGTCACCAGCCACTGGACCTTGCCCGCATTCATGTCGGCGACCAGGGACTTGAAATCGGCCACCTGCTCGCTCGGCAGCGGGTTCACCGTCTCGGTGTAGATGACGGTCTTGCCAACATTGCCCAGCGAAGCATTCAGCGCATACGCCGCGGCATGCACGGCGGGCGGCGTCTGTTCGCCCGGGATGACGACGCACTTGCCGGCGTTGGCCTTCAGGTCCTTCTGCAGTTCCATGAAGAACTTCATCGCGTCGGGATTCTGCGCGGACGGCATCGCGCCGCCCGCCAGCGCCTGCGCGAACACCGCAATCTCGCTCGGCTTCAGCGCCAGCCGGTGCTCGGCCTTGAATCCCGTCACCGTCGGCATACTCTCGACGGCGTACATGCGGTTCATGGTCTTGCCTTCGGCGTAGCGATGCCGCTCCGCGTACGCGGCCGCCAGCGGCAGGAAGCCCGGATGCGCGATGCCGCCGAGGAAGTCCGCGTCGAGCGACACGATCACATCGGCGTTTTCCAGTTTGTACTGGGCGTCCATGTAGCTGCCGAACGCCGCCTTGGACGCACTCATCGCCGCGTCGCGATTCACCGGCTCCCACTGCACCAGCTTCGCGGCGGGATATTTCGCCTGCACCTGCTTCCACTGCGCGGCCAGCGTGGGCGAGGTAACGGTCTCGCTGAGGAAATAAATGCCGGTGCCGTCGCCGGTCTTCTTCACCGCGTTGGTAAAGGCCTGCTGGAAGTCGGCGTACTCGCTGGGCTGGCCGCGGAAGAGCACTTCCTTGGAGCGGTCTGGATCGTACAGATCGAGCAGCGACGCCTGGGTAAACACATCCGACTTGCCCTTCGACATCGGGTGGTCCGGATTGCCATCCACCTTGATGGGGCGGAACGCATCCGACTTGACCAGCACCGGGATGGCGCCGGTGGGGAAGGGAAACGCGGAAGCAAAGTACATCGGCTTGCCCAGGATCAGGTCCTCGGGCGCCTTGACGTAGGGGAAGATGGGCTCGTCCGGCTGCTTGGTGCATCCGGCCAGCCCCGCGAGCGCCAGCGAAGCTCCCATGACTTTCAGGAAGCCGCGGCGGCTCACCGCATCCACCCACTCACTGGCCTGGCGCGGGAACTCGCGCTCCAGCATCTCATGGAACCCCGGCGCCTCGGCCAGCTCGTCCAGATTCTTCCAGAAGCGTTTGCCGCGCTTGCCCTCGAGCTTCGCGCGCACCTCGGCGAGCGTCAACTGCGCCGGCGCGATGGCGGTAACCAGCTCCGCGCCGCTGTTCTCTCTGCCCTGTTCCCTGTTCCCTGTCTTGTTCATCGGTGGCATGTCTCGCAACTGGTCAGCTCGTTGGGCGGGCGAATGTGGTACTGCGCCGTCAAATAGCGGCCAAGATCGATCTGGCTGGTGAACTTCTGGTAGCTGGCCGGCATCATCGGCCCGGGCGGCACGTCGCTGGAGGTCACGCCGGTCCCGAGCACCTGCAGCATTGCAATCTCCGGGCCGGAGGCGCCGGGATCCTTGGTGGTGCAGGCAACACTTTGCGCGGTGGGACCAGCTCTTGCCGGTGGGCGCGCACCATACCGGCTTGTCGCTGGACGGGCCCTGCCACGCCATGTTGTAGATCTCGCTGGTGGGCCGCAGATTCACCGCCGGGTTGCGATGGCAGTTCAGGCACCACTCCATCTGCAGGCTGTTCTCCATATACATCAGCGGCATTTGGTCCACGCGGCCGTGGCAACTGGCGCAGCCGATGCCCTTGTTCACATGGATGGAGTGATTGAAGTAAACAAAGTCGGGAAGGTCGTGCACCTTGATCCACTGGATCGACTGGCCGGTGGCCCAACTGTCGCGCACCGGCTGCAGCAGTCCGGCGTTGGTCCAGATCTGCGCATGGCAGTTGATGCAGGTCTTGGTGGGGGGAATGCCGGCGTAGCTGGAAACCTCAACCGAGGTATGACAGTACTGGCATTGCAGGCCCAGGCCTTCCACGTGGTGCTTGTGGCTGAACGGGATGGGCTGGTCCGGCCGCTGCCCCTGCCGCGTCACCCAGGGCGAACGTTGCAACTGGTCCAGCGTGACCCCGAGCGCAATAACGATCAGCCCCGTCAATACCAGACTTGCCCGGGCCAGCGCGTTCGAACTGCGGTCAAAAACTTGCGCCATGAGTGCGTTCCTGTGTCCTCTGCTCTATCTCGTCAATCTGGGTGGAAGGTGGGGAGTCAGTTTGCGGCGGTTGTCCTGCGCGGTCGGTCTGCCGAGGAAGAGCGCTTCGGCGGCTGCGGGGGCGGGCTAGCGTGGTGGTCGAAGGAACGGCTGCGGACGGAGAGTGTGCGGCAACATAGCGGCGGAAATGGCCTCTTCAAAACTGCGTTTGTCAGTGACGCAGATCACGCTTGTCACGACCTGAGAGAAGTCGAGTATAGCAGTGGAAAAAGACATTTCTCAAACGGTCTGCCGCCCGCGCAACTATTTTTTATATGAAGAATATCCGATTATCGAACTGAGGCCCGGGAAGGGGTCGCGCCCAGTGCCGCCGACACCAACCTGCGAGCCATTAGTCTGCCATAAACCACCCAGCTTCGGCAAAAAATCCCACACTATTAACTCCAGTCCGACGTGAGTCGGGGCCTATGATGCTCTTGGCCAAGAACAGCCCCGTCCCTGACGGCCTTGGAAGGCCACTCTGGAGAGGTTATGGACGACGAACACTCGGGCTTGAAGAAGCGATTCTGGATTCGGCTGGGAGCGTCAGCTCTCATTGGTTCCTGCATCGGTCAATACGGCTTCCACTGGCACACATTTCATGACCAGGGGCTCAAGGCATTCCAGTGGGATGACGTTTTAGTGCCCGCATTCGCGGTGGTTATGGCGTTTTGGCTCTTGCTGGTGGGGCAACGCAGGAAGATAACAACCATCGGCATCGGCGACGCCAAGCAACACCGATAGGCTGCACCGGCCTGGAACCGAAGCAGTGGATCGATTCGCGTTTTTGCGATAATGGATATTTGCATTACAATGGATGGGAGCAGGCGGATCGGGGATCATTGCGCCATGAAGACACTGACAGTCACATCGCGGGGACAGGTCACATTCCGGAAAGAGATTCTTCAGCACCTTGGCATCCAACCCGGAGAGAAGATTGAACTCGAGTTGCTCCCTGGAGGGCGGGGGGTTCTCAAAGCGTCCCGGCCATCGAAAAAAATAAACGACTTCCTGGGACTTCTCGCGGGCCGGACCAAGAAGACCGCCACAATCGACCAGATCAACGAAGCGATCGAAGAGGGCTGGGCCGGCAAGAAATGAAGATTACGGTAGATACCAACGTGCTCATTCGAGCGGTCGTGCGGGACGACGAAAAACAAGCGATGGCCGCGGACAGGATTCTGAAGAGTGCCGAAGTTATCGCGGTAACGCTTCCCTGCTTGTGCGAGTTTGTCTGGGTACTGCGCCGGTTATACGGGTTCGACCGGGAGGACATCGCAACCACCATCGGGGCGTTGGCCGATACGGCAAATGTCGCTCTCAACCGGCCGGCGGTCGAGGCTGGACTTGCCATGTTGAATGCCGGTGGCGACTTTGCAGACGGGCTCATTGCCTATGAAGGGAATTGGCTCGGCGCAGAGACGTTCGTCTCCTTCGACAAGAGGGCCGTTACTCTCCTCGCCAAACAAAAGTATGAAACGCGGCTTCTGTAGACGATCGTCCACCGGCCGAACCTCGCCCCGCGAACCTCGAACCTAGTACCTTTATCCCCATGCCCCGTCCCGCCCACAGCCCGCGCCCTCCGCGTTACGATTTCGCCCTCGCCCTGCGCGAGCTCTCCGCCGCCGATCCGAAGCTCGGCCGGTTGATCCAGCGCGCCGGCCCGTTCACGCTGCGCGTCGCCAGCGCGCAATCGCCGTTCGAGGCGCTGGTCGAATCGATCGTCTACCAGCAACTGCACGGCAAGGCTGCGGCCACCATCCACCGCCGTATGCTGGAGAGTTTCGCGCCCGTCGCCACGCTGGAAGCCTCGGGCACGGGAACCCATCCGACGCCGCAGCAGATTCTCGACTGCCCCAACGCGCAGTTGCGCGCCGCCGGCCTCTCCGCCAACAAGACTCTGGCGCTGCGCGACCTGGCGGCGAAGACCATCGACGGCACCGTGCCCACGCTCGCGCGCATCCGCCGCATGTCGGACGAAGCCATCCTCGAGCATCTGACCCAGGTGCGCGGCATCGGCATCTGGACCGTGCACATGATGCTGATCTTCCGCCTGGGCCGGCCGGACGTGCTCCCCACCGGCGACTACGGCGTGCGCAAGGGCTTCGCGCTCACCTTCGGCAAGCTGAAGCCGGCCGACAAAGTCACGCCGCTCGATCTGCCCACCCCCGCCAGATGGAGAAGCGCGCGAAGAAATGGGCTCCGTGGCGCAGCGTCGCGAGCTGGTATCTGTGGCGCGCCTGCGACCTCGCCAACGGCAGCCTCATCGCCCGCCCCGGCGACTAGCCCGCGCCGCCGAGACATGAAGCCTCGCAGACGGCCCCACCATTTGACCCTGGAGAACGGACATGCTGGATCACATTTTCTTTCGGTAAGCGACGTCAAGCGTTCCATTGCGTTCTACACGGCCGCGCTGACTCCCTCGGAATACGAGTCGGGTCGACTACGACGGCGAGGACCGCCGGGTCATCCCGACCTGAAAGGG